>NZ_JAWDHA010000029.1:0-47423 GCF_034190895.1 Virgibacillus sp. M23
TTCATAGTGAGACCTCTCCTTGGTATTTATTAATTTCGGGGTCAATGCGCATTGACACCCTGTACTATACCAAGGGGGCTCTTTTTTGTTCAACCCTCAAATTTCTTCATTACAGGAATGCTCCTATCACGTAAAAATTTTTTATTATGCTTGCTTACTCAATCCACACATAACTTAATACTTTCTATAGATAAATAATGACAGCTACTTTTATGTACCTATTTTCTGCTTTCAAAGAATCTAGACCTGATATTTATTCAAGAGGGCAAGATTCTGGAATAAGCTCGAAACAAAATACATAAACATTCGTATATGAAACTATGAGAAAAAACGATTTATAAATATGAGGCCACTGAAAATGTTATGATTTTTCAGTGAAACTTGAAGTTTGTTATAAAAAAGACGACTCAAATTCTTTTTAAAAATTTAGAGTCGTCTTTTTACTAATTTATCTATTATATTTTGCTTATTTTTAACCCATTAGCTTCAATATCCGTTTTAGATTTACGGTAAATATAGCCATGGCTCCTTGCATTTCCATGCCAACTAGACCCGAGGATTTTGAAACATCATACTCGTGTCTATGTTTTAATTCACTATTTTTAGCTTCAATTTTATAGCGTTCTTTTGATTTTTCTTTAAAATAATCTGTTTCCTGGAACTTTGCCTGTTCGCTATGTTCATCTGATTTAATACTTACGGAATAGCTCTTACTTTTAGCTCCAGGTTTGGAACATCCTTCTTTACATGGACAAACTTTACATTTTTTAATGTCAAAATAGTATGTATCTACTTGGTTTTTAGCGACACCTTTTGTTCCTTGACGAGCTTTTCGTATTGCCATATGACCTGCCTTACAAACGTACATTCCCGCATCTTTGTTGAACTCAAATTCATCGTCTTTTTTTCGATTACCCTGTGAAACAGCAGGGTTTAATTTAGCTACTAACTTCATTTCATTTTCATTGGCATATTCAATATTTCCCTTTTCAGAATAAGCTGCATCTCCAATTACTGTTTTTACTTCCATGCCAGCTTCTTTACTTTTTTCAATAAGTATTTCTAATTGTTTTCCATCATTTTTTTCACCAGTTGTAATCGTAGCTGCCGTGATGATTCTTTCTTCACTCATCGCTATATGTGTTTTATAGCCAAAGAAAGATGTATCTTTCGTTTTGTGGCCAATTTTCGCATCTTCATCAGCAGAGATTCGTAAATGTTCGATGTCATCATTTACGTTTTCTTTTAATAGGTTTAATTTCTCTTTAACTTTCGGATATTCGGAAATCGTTTCCTCATTTTTAATCACATCCATTAGTTTTTGACAATATTCAATTTCATCTTCCAGCTTATTCGTTGTCGATTTAGATGGGAATTTTTTCTTCATGGATTCATCGATCTCATAAACACATTTTCGAAGTTTCTTGGAGCGATCCATCAGTATTTCCTTTGGTGATTTTTGATTATAACGGGCCTTTGAATGGGTGGCGTCAACAATAATAGAATTGCTTTTTATAATTTTCTTTTCGATGGCAATTTCCACGGATTTATTAATTAACATATTCAATAAATTTTTGTCTTTTAAACGTAATTTACGGAACTTGGTTAGAGAACTTGGCTCCATCACGGATTCTTCTGGAGCCATACCAAGAAAATATTTAAAGGACATGTCATATTTGGAACGCTCTACAATGTCCACATCAGATAAATCATAGATTGTTTTTAGAAGTAAATATTTAAACATACGGATTGGATCAATGGCATTCCTACCAGTTGTATGACAGTATTTATCGTTTAATTCATCATATATAAAAGAAAAATCTACTAACTCATTAAGCTTTCGTAAAACATTATCCTTAGGTACAACCAGATCATAAATTTCCGAATATGCACTTAATATTATTGATTGTTGTTTTTGTATCATTGTATCCACCCGCTCCATCTTAGTACTTTTATTGTAACTAAAAAAAGATATGAATCCCATAATAAAATGGAAATCATATCTTTTTTGGACTTTTTCAGTGGCCTCATAAATACATGGAGTTTTTTTACTATAGGGAACGAATTATTCTAAGGAGGGGCTTAATATTTTTGATTGTCCGCTTTCTTGACAGTGGCCTAATCAAATTATTTGCTTTATCTAACCCCTATTCTGTTAAATTTTTATAAAAAGTAGGTATTGGGAGGTTAAATGTTGAGTAAGAGTACAAGTTCTGCGCTAATTACTGGAGTGTTATTAATAGCCGGGATGGTTGTAGGTATATTTAGTGTTGTTCCTGTTATAGATGAAGCAAACTACATTGTCAATGCTTTTACATATAAAAACCAAGTACTAATAGGAGCGTTTTTCCAGTTGTTAATGATTGTTGCATACGTTGGTATTCCTATTTTAATGTATCCGATACTAAGTAAGCATAATAAAGGTTTGGCTCTTGGGTCTGTAGCCTTTGGCATTATTGCGGGTGTGTTCATTATAATTGGTGTATTCATTCTTCTGTTACTATTGACATTAAGCCATGAATTTACAAAAGTTGGAGCAATGGATATATCGTATTTTCAGTCCTTAGGTGAATTGTTACAGACAGGATGTGATTTGGTGAACCATGTGGCAACGACCCTGGCTTTTACTTTGGCTATGCTCTTATTTAACTGCATATTTTGCCAAACAAAACTTGTTCCACGTTGGTTGTCAGTTTGGGGTATTATTGGATCTACATTGTCCATATTGGCAAGCTTATTATTTATGATTTACTTCATCGGTTTGGATGCAACCTACATGATACTAAACATTCCAATAGCCTTTCATCAACTGGTTTTGGCTATATGGTTAATTGTTAAAGGATTCAACCCAACGGTACAGGATTCAGTATCAAATTAATATAAAGGCTCTAGACAAAGAAGTGTAACTAAAATGATTCAATCAGAAAATTTTTAAAAAAACAGCAAGTGCATATGATTAATTAGAAGGATGAACAGACTTACTCAAAATTTCCTAGAGAACTTAGTGTTGTTCCTTTTAATCTATCCGCACATCAATAATGCTTTTTATAAGTAAATATGGTCCGGCTACTTTAATGTGTTTTATTTCAATACAATGCCACCTTCTTTTAACTTCTCTCGACAGTAATTATAAGAAGATGTTTTTATGTATGTTTAAATTTTTCCAAACCATTAGTTTCCTTCCTGCTTTTCATACCACATTTGATAAACATAAATGACATTGGCAACTATTGTCATTATTAATAACATTAGGATTTCTGACAAGTTCCCTGTAACAATTTCAACTTCCCTCATCCATGGAACTAAAGCATATACAAACATCCCATCCAAAATTAAATTAGTTACAAAATATACCCAAAACTTCCGAAAAGTAAAATGAAAGATCCATATGGTTGCAACCCAATATGCGCTGAACACTAAAGGAGCAGGTGTTATTTTATCCCAAGAAAAAAGGGATTTATCGTATTTCCACCAGTTTTGTGTCCAGGCAATCTCATACAAAATAACATTTATGACTGTTACAAAAAGCGCGACTGATATATATCTTCGAATAACAGAACGATCTAAAAAAAATAAAGATATGAATGGCAAAATAAAAACAGCCCAAAAAGTGATTTGAATCATTAGTAAAACAACATCCTTTTCTAAATATTTGATATATAGAATGCATATACTTGCACCAATTTATGCATTGACTATAAAAAATAAAAGAGGAATTTTATGAATATGAAATAAACGATAAGAACGTTCTCGATAGGTGATTTTATGAAAGAGAAATGACTAAGATTGTTATGGAGAAGTAAATTATGAAACGAATTTTGAATTGAAGGATGGTTTCGTGGATCAGTTAAGAAGACTAGAAAATGAAAATCCTCGCTGATCCTTAGTTTTTGCACACTAATACCTTTATGTATATAATGTAAAAGCTCCTGCTGTGAGGGGTGTTTTAGTTTGTTTGATATGACGTTATATTCTTTAAAAATTTTATTCTTTAAATAGATTGGCAGGAATTTGAGAACTTTTATAGAAATATAATTTAATCATAAAAGGGCAGTAAGTTACTATAAAAGCCGTAGTGGTAAAGAACCGACAATAAATTTTTGTAAAAACAAATTCCGTTACCCATAGAGAGGTGATAACTAATTAATATTTCTGCATCCAAAGGAATATGAACATGGAGAATTCTTAGATAAAATTTCTTTATCTGAATCACCCAAAGGATTGGTTATAAAAGTTGAAAATGAAAATAGAATATTTAGCTTTATATATGATCAATCAGAATTCGGGAATTTTGTACTTGCAATTCGTCTTATAGATGAAATGAAAGCGAGCTATTTATTAGAAGCAGCCAGTATAGCTAGGGAAGACTATTTTGGAGATAACAAGCAAAATTGGTATCTATATAAAACAACAAAATCCGAATTTATAAAATGGTTTGATAATTTACACGGACCAGGAACTGACATTGACAATATCGAACATCAAATTATTTCTACATCAGAAACTACATTTGAGATATTAAGTAAATATGAACCTATCGTAAAAGTGGAATTGAAATAAAACGCCATTTCATTTGAATTTAGTGCTTTCCAGAAATAATGGTGATCATATGCCTGTGAATTCACTCTTTAAGAAAAATATTAAGCCAAGCTAGATCGCCTAATTTTCCTATTCATTCTCTCAGATACACGCACATTGTTTTACTTATGGAAGCTAGAAAGACTAGGCAATGGCAGCTATCAAATTACTGCAGATGTCTCTTCTCATATTTCCAAAAAGCTAGATGAACAATCAATATGAGTCTTATTTCAATGAAATCAATACATAATTTTCAAAATAAAAGTGGGGCGTTTGTGAGTAAGGTAAAATATGAACGATTAAAAACCGTTTTAAAAAACTCCTCAACACATTATGTGCTAAGGAGTTAATCAATCTTAATACGTGCTCAAGTATTGTTCACGTTCCCAAGGATGCACTTGTGTTTTGAACATATCCCATTCGATTTCTTTTGCTTCTACAAAATGTTCGAAAAGATGTTCACCTAGAGAGTTAACAATTACTTGGTTTTTCTTCAATTCTTCTAAAGCACCTGCAAGTGTGCTTGGTAAATCTTGAATTCCATTTTCTTCACGCTCTTCCTTCGTCATAACATAAATATTACGATCTACTGCTGCAGGTGGTGTCATTGATTTTTCAATACCATCTAATCCAGCTGCCAATAAAGAAGATAGAGCTAGATAAGGATTTGCAGATGGATCTACACTGCGAGCTTCAACACGTGTGCTAATTCCTCGAGAGTTTGGAATACGCATTAGACAGCTTCGATTAGAGCCAGACCAAGCAATATAGCTAGGGGCTTCATAGCCAGGAACTAATCGTTTATAAGAGTTTACTGTTGGATTGGTAACAGCCGTAAAGCTATTAGCATGCTTAATAACACCTGCAATAAATTGATATGCAGTCTCACTTAACTCCATATCGCCATTTTTGTCATAGAATGCATTTTCGCCATTTTTGAAAAGTGACATATTTACATGCATTCCGGATCCGTTTACACCGAATAACGGTTTAGGCATGAATGTCGCATGTAGATTATGCTTTCTAGCAATGGTTTTCACCACTAACTTAAATGTTTGAATATCATCTGCATGTTTTACAGCATCAGAATATTTGAAATCTATTTCGTGTTGGCCGGGGGCAACTTCATGGTGGGAAGCTTCAATTTCAAAGCCCATCTCTTCTAACTCAAGTACGATATCTCTTCGGCAATTTTCGCCTAAATCAGTAGGTGCCAAATCAAAATATCCACCATGGTCATTTAATTCTAGAGAAGGTTCGCCTTTTTCATCTAATTTGAATAAGAAGAATTCCGGTTCCGTACCGATATTAAATGCATCAAATCCAAGTTCTTCCATTTTCTTCAGGTTTCTCTTTAGATTATATCTTGGATCGCCTTCAAAAGGAGTACCATCTGTCTTATAAATATCACAAATAAAACGTGCTACTTTCCCTTTTTCAGAAGTCCACGGGAACACAACAAATGTATCTAAGTCCGGATATAAATACATATCTGACTCTTCAATTCGAACAAATCCCTCAATTGAAGACCCGTCAAACATCATTTTATTATCAAGTGCCTTGTCTAGCTGACTTAGTGGGATTTCCACATTTTTAATTGTTCCAAGCATATCCGTAAATTGTAAACGAATAAAACGAACGTTTTCCTCTTTAATTTGCTTTAGAATCTCTTCCCTAGTAAAGCTTTTTCCCATTCTTTCTCCTCCTATGAACTATATTTTTTATTTGAATAGAAAAACAGTTCTATAACATACTGTTAACACACTTGTTTTCCTAAACCTTATGGATGATTGGTAAAAAATCGTGACAGCTCTCCTTGCCGTAAATTTGCTTTTCCGTGTCTGCCAGGTTCCTTTAACTCGTTTCTTAAAATTCTGCGGAGATCTTTCTCGCTTAAATCTGATGATTCAGACGATTTTTTGCCTACTTCTTTCTTTTCTTGTCCTTCACTCAATAGCAGCTTGATACCAGCGATATTTAAGCCTTTATCCAATAAATCTTTTATTTCTAATAACCTATCTACATCATGAAAAGAAAATAATCGCTGATTACCACTTGTTCTTTCTGGGTGAATTAATTCATGTTCTTCATAATATCTTATTTGTCTTGCTGTTAATTCTGTCAATTTAATAACAATGCCAATTCCAAATAAGGGCATGGAACGACGATCCTGATCATTCAATTCATGACCCCCTCATCATTAATTCTATTTTATTATATGTTATGTAAAATAACATGTCAATAATATGTTAGGTTTTCTAACATAAAAAAGGCGTTTAAAACATAACGCCCTTTGCCATGGATATACCCTACTTTATAGGGTTTTAATCATCACTTTTTAATTTTTTTAACGATTCAACGAGTGCTATTTTAACGTGTGCATAGGTTAAACCACCCTGCACAAATGCAATATAAGGTGGGCGTAGTGGTCCATCCGCTGATAATTCAATACTGGCTCCCTGTATAAATGTTCCGGCTGCCATAATGACCTCATCTTCATAGCCTGGCATTTCACTTGGGTAAGGCTTTACATAGGAATTAACCGGCGAATTTTCTTGAATTGCCTGACAGAAGGTAATCATTTGCTCTCTATCCTGAAAGGTAACCGATTGAATTAAATCTGTTCGTTTCGCTTGGAAGCTTGGTGATGTATTATATCCAGCAAGCTCCATGATCCGTGAAGTAAAAATAGCCCCCTTTAATGCTTCACCAACAACATGTGGCGCAAGGAAAAAACCTTGATACATTTCATGTAATGTATCCAATGTAGCTCCTGTTTCTTTACCTAACCCTGGTGCGGTTAAACGATTAGCGCATTGCTGGATTAGATCACTTCTACCAGCAATATATCCCCCTGCTCTAGCTAAACCACCTCCAGGATTTTTAATAAGTGAGCCGGCAATAATATCTGCACCAACATGAAGTGGTTCTTTCTCTTCAACAAATTCCCCATAACAGTTGTCCACAAATACGATAGCATCCGAATCAATTTCTTTTATAAAATGAATCATCTCACTAATCTGAGTAAGGGTAAAGGACGGGCGATCATCATAGCCTTTTGACCGTTGAATGCCAATTACTTTTGGATTTGAAATCATAGCCTCCCTTACCCCAACAAAGTCAATACTACCGTTACTCATTAGATCCACTTTATTATAGGAAATATGAAAATCACGGAGAGAACCAGTATTTGTACCTCTTATACCAATTACTTCTTCTAACGTATCATATGGCTTCCCAGTTATGTATAATATTTCATCGCCTGGTCGCAGCATCCCAAATAGTGTAGTCGTAATGGCATGGGTCCCTGATACAATTTGTGGTCTGACGAGTGCATCTTCTCCACCAAAAACATCAGCATAGATCCGCTCTAAAACTTCCCTACCTAAATCATCATATCCATAACCGCTGGTTGAATTAAAATGTGAATCACTTACTCGATATTTTCTAAATGCATCTAAAACTCTTTTTTGATTCGTTTCTACGATATGACTAACATTTCTATGCTGCTCTGCACAGTCAAATTCTGCCTGTTTAATTAACTGTTCAATCATTTGCTGTCTTTACTCCTCTAATATACGATTTAATGGATGATCATGACGCATATATCCATAAACTTGAAATATATTTGTCATTTCATCGAATATTTTATGTTCTACAATGGTTTCTTTTTCTAATTGATGGATAAGCTTACCTTGATCAGGATCTAACTTTACGTTATACCGCTGCCACGCTTCCTTCAATAAACGTTCGATAGTTGATACTAATCGAACGACATCTGATGACTCATATGCACTTATAACAAGATGCGGCTGATTGATTGGAATAACATCCTGCTTAAGTAAATCCTTTTTATTATAAACCGTTAGCATTGGAATCGATTGTGCATTTAATTCTTTAAGTAATTGCATAACGGTATCCTGTTGTTGATCCTGATCCGGATGAGAGCCATCTACAACATGTAATAAGAAGTCCGCTTCAGTTACTTCCTCTAGCGTAGATTTGAATGCTGCAATTAAAGCTGTTGGCAAATCTTGTAGAAAGCCGACGGTATCCGTTATAAGCACTTGTAGCCCTGCAGGTAATTGGATTTTCCGCGTTAGCGGATCTAAAGTTGCAAACAATTGATCTTCTTCTAAAGAATTACTATGTGTTAATCGATTAAACAAAGTGGATTTTCCAGCGTTTGTATAACCAACAATGGCTATTTGAAAGACATCCTTAGTTTTCCTCCGCTTCCGATATTGTTCACGCTGCTTTACGACTGTTTCTAAACGCTTTTTAATATCATAAATCCGCCTGCGTATATGGCGCTGATCCGTCTCTAACTTTGTTTCACCAGGACCTCTAGTTCCAATACCTGCACCTAGTCTAGACATTTCAACTCCTTGACCTCGGAGTCTCGGTAGCGCATATTCTAGCTGTGCAAGCTCTACCTGCAGTTTTCCTTCTTTTGTTCTTGCTCGCATAGCAAAAATGTCCAAAATTAATTGGCTTCGATCGATAATTCGAACACCTAATAAGCTTGCCAAATTTCTTAATTGGCCAGCAGACAGCTCATCATTTGATATAACTAAATCAATATCTAGTTCATCAATTATCGAACGAATTTCCTTTATCTTTCCAGATCCAATATATGTAGCAGGGTGGATTCGATCCCGCTTTTGCGTCATAATTTGTTTTACATCTCCACCAGCAGTATGGCTTAAAGATGTGAGTTCTTGAAGCGAAGAGGCGAACCGCTCTTCATCTTGATTTGGCTTTTTTACAGCAATTACTACGATTTTTTCATCTGCCACAAACAGAACCTCTTTCCTTTCAGCTTCTTTGTTAGATATTTTAGTGGCTGTTCACCTTTTCTATCTTATCAAACAATTCTATAATAACAAAATTACATGGCGTTAATTTGTAAATCTTTAGCAGTTAAATGAATCAAATCATCAGGTGTAAAGTGCTCATTTGCCAATAACCGCATTGCATGCATCCGAATCGAATTTTCAATCACATTTCGAACATATCTAGCATTGGCAAAGTTTCTATTGTATTCTTTCGTTTTCATATATAAATGAGCCTTTAATTCTAATTCAGCTTCCCTTGTCAATTGGTAATCTCGTTCAACAGCCATACGCTTCGCAATAGACAGCAACTGACCTGCTTCATAATTCTTAAAATCTAAAATAAAGGGAAACCTTGATTGTAAGCCAGGATTTAGAGTTAGAAAACGCTCCATCTCATATGGATAACCTGCTAATATCAAGACAAAATCATGCTGATTATCCTCCATGTGTTTTACTAATGTATCAATTGCTTCCTTTCCGAAATCCTTCTCCCCACCTCTTGCCAGCGAATACGCCTCATCAATAAACAAAACTCCGCCTTGCGCTTTTTGGATAATGGATCGCGTTTTTTGTGCAGTTTGCCCAATATATTCCCCTACTAGATCCGCTCTTTCAGCCTCTATACAATGTCCTTTTGTTAATAAATTCATTTCAAAATACAACTTAGCTAGCTTTCTAGCTACGGTTGTTTTTCCTGTACCGGGGTTTCCTTTAAATAGCATATGCAGAACTTGCTTTGTATCTTGTAAGCCAAGCTCCCTTCTCTTTTCATTGATAACAACAGTGGCATAGATTTCTTTGATTCGTTCTTTTAATTCATTCATACCCACAAATGATGAAAATGCCTGATCAATATGTTTAAAAGGATTGTTTTTGAATCCTTTTTCTAAATTACGTTTCGTTGATACTGCAGACTTTCTTTCTTGTAAAATGATATTTACTTGCCCGTTTTTATTCCTAATCATTTGTGTTTCCATGTCATCACCCCTCAGTCATTTTAGTATACGCACATATGAAAAAGGTGTGACATTTGCCCATAAAAAGGACTGCTTTTAATCGAATAAAATATTCAACCAATAGAAAATGTTGGAAAATAGGATTGTTTTGATTATAGTAGCATTTATGAATATAAGAGTAAATTTAGTAAACTTTGAAACCAAATCCTTGAGTTGGAAAGTTTTAAGAAACGAAACTGATCTGTTTATATTTCTCATGTTAACGATTCGTATTTCAACTTTCTCAGATTGCCTTTAAAAATGTAGCAATTGCATCGATACCGATATTCTTTTCCCCAGCTCTTACCACTATGTCTCATCAATAAACGATAGGGAGCTATCCCAAGAGATAGCTCCCTATCTATACAACTAGAAAATACGCCATTCACGACTACCTACCACACACGAGCAAGCCTACTCCATGCAGGTTTCAAACGAACACTCTTCCTTCAGTAGCCCCTTATAAATTCCAGTCGTTGTATTTTAATGTACCTTATGTGACATCCCAGTTTTTATTGTTATTCCTTGTCCAATTCAACATTTTTAACTGGGGAAAAGGTAGAAATAGCGTGTTTGAAAATTAATTGCTGCTTACCGTCTGTTTCCATTAAAACTGTAAAATTATCAAACGCTTTTATGATTCCTCGCAATTGAAAACCATTTGTCAAAAATACAGTAACCGAAATATGATTTTTCCTCAGCTGATTTAAATATTGGTCTTGAATATTCACGGTTTGCGCCATAATACTTCCTCCTCATTTCTGTCTATATATAATATTTTCTACCTATCTTTTAAGAATCCTGCAAGATCATCTAAAATATTTCTAAATTTTTCATTAATTGTGTCAGAAGATAACGAATACCATGTAACATTCATTTTATTTCTAAACCATGTATATTGCCGTTTCGCATATCTTCGAGAATTTCGTTTCAATAAACAAATAGCATCTTCCAATGATTGTTCTCCACGGAGATAAGGAATAAATTCTTTATAACCGATCGCCCGCATGGCTTGTGTATCCCCATAGCCCTGTATATATAAGCGATTAACTTCTTCTAGTAACCCTTGTTCTATCATTGAATCAACACGTTGATTAATACGGGTATACAGCGTTTCTCTTTCCATTTCCAGTCCAATTAACTTTATATCATAAGGTGAGTCTAACTCCTGTAGTTCTTGATATTCAGACATTGTAGTTCCTGTTGTTTCATAGATTTCAAGTGCACGTATCACGCGTCGATGATTATTGGGATGAATTTTGGCTGCTTGTTTTGGATCGATTTTCTTTAAACGTGCATATAAAGGGTCAATTCCCTTCGTATGTAATTCGTTTTCCAGCCTTTTCGTAACTGTTTCATCTTTTTTATGTGATGGAAAGTTATAGTTATACAATGCTGCTTGAATATATAAGCCGCTCCCACCAACTATAATTGGCAGCATACCATCCGCTGTGATCGTTTCAATATACATGTTAACATGTTTCTTAAAGTCAGCGGCTGAAAATGCTTCATCTGGATTTTTTATATCAATCATATAATGCGGAATCCCTTGCATCTCTTCCGCCGTTATTTTTGCCGTCCCAATATCCATCCCTTGATAAACCTGCATGGAGTCACCGCTGATGATTGCCCCGTGATATTCTTTTGCAATTGAAATACTTAATTTTGTTTTACCTACTGCTGTAGGTCCAACAATTGCAATAACCTTTTTTTTCATTAGTATTCCCCTAATTGTATATCTTTATTCATAAGCTATGTAAGCTTTTGACATCCAAATGTATTTTTCTAATTTGGCTTGTATTGAAATCAACAGATCCTCAGTTGGTGCATCCTCGTGATCTCTAGCCTCTATTAACCCCTCTTTGCGAATTTCAGCTATCAGTTGCTGAAAATCATGAATCAACTGCTCCATCATTTCATTTTCTTTGTCGTCTGCATTCGCCTCTTCTAGCGTCGCTTCCTTCACATACTTCATCATTGTTGCTAAGGGCTTTCCTTCAATCATAAGAATTCGCTCTGCTATCTTATCTAAATCTTGCGCAACATCCTCATACATTTCTTCAAACTGTGCATGTAGTTGAAAGAAATGCCTTCCTTGAACAAACCAATGGTATCGATGTAATTTTACATATAAAACAAAATAATTAGAAAGCAATTGATTAAGAAACTGTATGAGCTTTTGATTTTCCATAATACACACACCTCTCTTATTTTTTTTAGTATGAGCGAGGTGTGGTTATCTTTATACATATTACATGACACGTTTGAACATTTTTTCTAATTCATAGGTGGAAAAATGTACGATAATAGGTCTTCCATGTGGACATGTAAACGGATCCTCCGTATTACGTAAATCCTCAAGCAAATGATACATCTCATCTTGATTTAGATAGTGATTAGCTTTTATGGAACGCTTGCACGACATTAAAATAGCAGCATCTTCCCGTATCTTTTCGACATTTACTTTTTCTTCATTCATTATTTGATCAACCATTTCACGAATAACTTCTTCTTCAAACCCATTCGGAAACCAAACTGGATGTGAACGAATAATATATGTTTGATGACCAAAAGACTCAAAAAACAGCCCTGCTTGTTTTAATTCTTCCTTATATTGTTCAATCCAAATCGACTCTTCCTTCGAAAAATCAAAGGTTAATGGTATCAGAAGCTCTTGAGATTCGTTTATCGGCTTTCCAAGCTTGCGTTTAAAAAACTCATACTTTACTCTCTCTTGCGCTGCATGCTGATCGACCATGTACAATCCATTTTCATTTTGGGCTAAGATATATGTGCCTTGTAGCTGGCCAATCGGATACATAACTGGTACACGTCGAATATGTTGAGTAGCTTCAAGCCTGTCTTCTACTTCTGGAACTGTTGGCGACTTCTCTGCACTATTCTCCGCTTTCGATGTAACCTGTTCTATTTGCAAATCAGGTTGCAAGTCTTCCGTTTCTTGTTCCGCTTCAGGAGTAGATACTTGATGAATAGGTTGCTGACCTTCGTAAATTTTTTCATTGCTCCAAGCTTGCTTACGCGGCTTTTCAATTTGGTCATTAAACGATAAAGAATCCTGTACTGTTTTTTCTCGTACGATCGGCTTTTGTTGGATTTCAGGAATTAAGGTAATATCTTTAAACTTACTTTTTATCGTGTTTTCAATGGCAGTAAATAATTCTTTGTCCTTACTAAAGCGAACCTCCAATTTTGTCGGGTGTACGTTTACATCGACTAATATAGGGTCCATTTGAATGGTTAGGACAACAATTGGTGATCTGCCAATCGGCAATAACGTATGATAAGCTCTAAGAATAGCCTGATTTAACGGAATGCTTTTGATATACCTACCATTAATGATGGTGGACATATAATTTCGAGATGCCCTTGTTACTTCAGGTTTAGCTATATATCCTTCAATAGAGAAATCTAATGTTTTATGATTTACATAGAGCATTTGCTTCGCTACATTCATACCATAAACTTGGGATATTACCTGTAACAAGTCTCCTGTACCTGCTGTCTTAAACAAACCCTTTCCATTATGTGTTACTTCAAAGCGAACCTCCGGGTGGGATAATGCCAAGCGGTTAAGCAAATCCGTTATATGCCCTAACTCTGTGTGAATCGTCTTCATATATTTTAATCTAGCTGGAGTATTAAAAAATAAATCACTTACTGTTATTTCTGAACCCTTTCTCGCCGCTGTTTTCTTTTTCTCCGCTACCTTCCCACCATCTAAAACTAACAAAGTACCCGCTTCATCTCCTGTGGAAGTTTGAACGGTTAGTTTACTAACAGAAGCAATACTAGCAAGAGCCTCCCCGCGGAACCCCAATGTTTTCACGTGGAATAGATCTGTTTCATTTTTTATTTTACTCGTTGCATGACGAAGAAATGCTCTTTCACAATCGGCTTCAGTCATCCCTTCACCATTATCCGTTACTTTTATTTCTTGAAGCCCTGCCTCCATAATCTCAATTTTAATCCATGTACTGTTTGCATCAATACTGTTCTCAACCAGTTCTTTCACTACAGAAGCAGGTCGTTCCACAACTTCGCCAGCAGCTATCTTATTTGCAAGTGCCTCTGGCATTTGTATGATCTTCATGCAAACAATCCTTTCTACATTATTTTTTAATCATTTTCTGTAAGCGATATAATTCATTCATTGCATCCATCGGTGTCATGTCAAACAAATCGATTGCTTTTAATTCCTCTATAACTGGACTTTCCACTTTTGCCTTCGAACTACTGGCTTTATTTGGTGCTTCCGCTTCAGTAAATAGTGATAGCTGTCCAGTAGAATTTGTTTCTTGTGCGGAGGGCAACGAAGTAGGCTTTGCCCCTTTACCTTCTAATTCGTTTAATATTTCACTTGCCCGTTCAATTAACGGGTTTGGTAAATCTGCTAATTTAGCAACATGAATACCATAGCTTTCATCTGCGGCACCTTGTTTAATCTGATGCAGAAAGACAACATTTCCTTCGTATTCCTCAGCACGTACGTGAATATTTTTCAAATTTGCTAACGTGTTCTCTAATGCAGTCAGTTCGTGATAGTGCGTAGAAAATAGGGTTTTTGCATGAATATGGTTATGAATGTATTCGATAATCGCTTGTGCAAGTGCCATACCATCATACGTGCTTGTCCCACGACCAATTTCATCAAGTAAAATTAAACTTTTATCCGTAGCATTTGCGATTGCATGATTTGCTTCAAGCATTTCTACCATAAATGTACTTTGCCCTGCTACGAGATCATCAGCAGCGCCAATTCTAGTAAATATTTGATCAAATAATGTCAATTCAGCAGATTCACACGGTACAAAACAACCGATCTGCCCCATAATTACGGTTAATGCCAGCTGCCGCATATACGTACTCTTCCCTGACATATTCGGTCCCGTTATTAATAAGATATTATTTTCCTCATCAAGATCAATATTATTCGGAACAAACGAGCCTTCCTTCATGACCTGCTCGATCACGGGATGTCTACTTTGTCTAATATGCAATTGGTGGTTCATTGCAAATGTAGGCCTCACATAGTTATTTGCTTCGCTTACCGTAGCAAATCCTTGAAGGACGTCAATATGACTGATGGCATCAGCCAAGCGCTGTAATTCCGGTATATATGCTTTCATCTGATCACGAATCTCTATAAATAGCTGATATTCCAGTTCTACACTTTTTTCTTCTGCTTCCAGGATTAGCTGCTCTTTTTCCTTTAATTCAGGGGTTATAAATCGTTCTGCATTTGTTAATGTTTGTTTTCTATGATATCTACCTTCAGGCAGTAAATGTAAATTTGCTTTTGTAACTTCAATATAATATCCAAATACACGATTATAACCAATTTTCAATGACTTAATATTTGTTTCCTGTTTCTCCTTTTGCTCTAATGCCGCAATCCATTGCTTGCCATTTCTAGAAGCATCCTTATACGTATCTAATTGTTGGTGATAACCATCCTTAATGATCCCTCCTTCTTTTACAGAAATCGGTGGATCATCTACTAAACTTTTATCTAATAAATCAACAATATGTGTAGGATAATAAAAGTTTTGTGCAAGCCTTTGAATCTCAGGCTGTGAAAATTGCTCTAAAAGAGCTTTAAGATGTGGTATTTTTTTCAATGATTCTCGTAATTGAATAAGATCTCTTGCGTTCACATTCCCGAATGCTATTCTTCCAGCGAGTCGTTCTAAATCGTATACGGATTTCAGTATTTCTCGCAAATCATCTCTTTCCATAAATTGCTGATACAAACCATCTACGATCTCTAAACGTTCTTCAATAAGCGTTCGATTCAATAACGGCCTTTCCAGCCATTTTTTTACCATCCGAGAGCCCATTGCTGTTACTGTCTTATCCAATACCCAGAGTAAGCTACCACGCTTTTCTTTTTTCATCATTGTTTCCGTAAGCTCTAGGTTGCGCTTTGAGTACATATCCAATGAGAGATAGTTATCTAATTCAATAAGTTCTGCTTGCTGCATGTGATCAAGCGAACGCTTTTGCGTGTGTTGAATATAATTTAACAATCTGCTAAAAGCATTTAAAAGCCGTTCATCATGAAGGTTATTACATAAATCACGATATTCCGCATTAAAGGTTACTTCATCTTGATAGGATAGCGTCACCTTTAACCTTTCACGCAATTGAGTTTGTAAATCCTCATCTAATTTAGAGGAAACTACAATTTCTCGAATTGGCTGGTTATACAATTCATGTATGACTCCACTCCAATCCGTTTCGAATAGTGCAATCCGATTCTCTCCAGTTGATAGATCACTATAAACAACAACATAGCTATTTTCAAAATGAGAAAGACTAGCAATGAAATTATTTTCCTTTTCATTTAGCATGTTTTTCTCCATGACTGTTCCGGGAGTTATTAATTGAATTACTTCTCGCTTTACAACTCCTTTAGCAACTTTCGGATCTTCTACTTGTTCACATATTGCAACCTTATATCCCTTTTCTACTAGAATTTTTATGTAATTTTCTGCTGAGTGGTATGGCACGCCGCACATCGGAATTGGATCATCACTATTCGAATCTCTTTTGGTTAGTGTAATCTCTAGCTCTCTTGCCGCTAATACAGCATCGTCAAAAAACATCTCATAAAAATCACCGAGTCGAAAGAAGAGAAATGCATCTTTATGTTCTGCTTTAATTCTTAAATATTGTTCCATCATTGGTGTTTGCTTTGCCATGTTTTATCCCCCAAAAAGCACAATTATTCTTTTGTCATTATAGCATACAATAGGTTTGCGATACGATAAATCTATTTGTATTTACATTCATGCCTAATTTAGCTATTTTACAAAAAAAATTACGAGGAATATAATCCCCCGTAATTTTTTTAATCCTTCTTATCAAGAAAATCTGGCTCTACACTATCTAATTCATCATCTGTTAATTCAAAATCCCAACTATCACTGTCATCATCATCAAATTTTTCACGCTTTGGATCAACTCTTACAGCAATTTTGGTATCACCAATTACCTGCACAATAAATTCCCTTTCAATTTCCACCACAATTTTATGCCCTTTATTCGCAATATTACACTCTAAACAATTTGGTTGCTGTACGACCTTAGCAATAACATCAAAGTCATCGTTTAGGCAATGATCATCCTTTACGGAAAGAGGAATAATATCGCAATACGTTACTCTTTCTGTTATTGCTTCTGTTTTCGTATTATCATTATACGAATACCAAATATTAATGTCATAGCTACCATTAACTTCAACAGTGTCTTCTGACTTTTTCTTAGCATTGTACAGGTGGTTAATTACCCAGCACCCCAAAATACTAGAAGGTCTATGTGATGGCGAAATGGAATGTGATGCTTGCGTGAATTTGCGACCTTTTCCACATACCGCTTTCGTAATGATCTCTCTATATTCTTTATCTAGAAAAGTCATAATTACCTTTACCTCCTCTTTTTTCATAGTCATTTTATGCAAGACAAATACCTAAAGTGCATAGCTATTTATGAAAAGGAGGAAAGTTATGTAGGAATTTTACATACGAAATCAGACAGGAAATCATTTCCCTGTCTGATTGTCATTAATGACTACAGCCAGATTTGTTTTTCAATTTCGACCCTGTTTCTCCTGCCAAAATATCGCCACCAGTTGACTGAATAACATTATTCGTAACTTCTCTGGCGATGGTTCCAGTTACGAGTTGTAATACATCGTTCACGACAACTTGTGTTTCTTTGAATTCTTGAACAACTGGTATCGCATCGATTTCAGCTTGAAAGATATCGATTTGCTCTTCAACTTTCTTTAATGCTTCCTTTTTATCATAAGCCTGTAAGTTGACAGCTTGCTTCTGTAGTGCCTTTATTTTTGTAATAAGCTGCTGCACTTTCTTATTCTCATTTATTTTAGCTTCTACTTGTTTAAAGCGATCTATTTCTGCTGTATTTGCAAGCATACTTGCTAATTTTTTTGCTTCCTCAAGTACTTGTTTACGAGTATATTCTGCCATGCTATTCCACCTCAACCATTTTTTCTACCATTATACCATTTAATGACCACGTTTTCGCTTCTGTTACTTTTACTTCAACTATCTTACCAATTGCAGATTTCGGTCCTTTAAAGTTCACTAGCTTGTTTTTCTCTGTATAGCCAGCGAGAACATTTGGATCTTTCTTACTCTCACCTTCAACAAGAACCTTAACAACCCTATCTTGGTATGTTTTCATTGAAGCAGCAGATTGTTTGTTAACAAGCTCATTTAAGCGATATAAACGTTGTTTTTTCACTTCCTCAGGTACATCATCTTTTTTACGTGCTGCAGGTGTGCCCTCTCTTGGTGAATAAATAAATGTGTAGGCAGCTTCAAAGCCAACCTCTTCCACTAAACTCATCGTTTCTTCAAATTGTTCCTCTGTCTCATTTGGGAAGCCAACTATGATATCAGTTGTTAATGTAGCATTTGGCATTGCTTCTCGAATCTTACGAACAAGCTCCAAGTAAGATTCTCTTGTGTATTTTCGATTCATTTTTTTCAATATTTCACTGCTTCCTGATTGAACAGGCAGATGAATATGATCAAGCAGATTTCCACCTTGAGCAAGTACTTCGATTAATCGATCATCAAAATCTCTAGGGTGTGATGTCGTAAATCGAACTCTCGGTATGTCAATACGATGAAGATCATCCATTAAGTCTCCAAGCCCATAAGTAATATCATCAAAATCCTTTCCATAGGCATTTACATTTTGACCTAATAACGTAACTTCTTGATATCCTTGAGCAGCCAAATGACGAACCTCTTGAATAATATCCTCAGGCCTTCGACTTCGCTCCTTTCCGCGTGTCATTGGAACAATACAATACGTACAAAACTTGTCACAGCCATACATAATGTTAACCCACGCTTTAATTTTACCTTTTCTGGCCTTCGGAAGATTTTCAATAACATCTCCTTCTTTAGACCATACTTCTACAATCTTTTCTTTGCCAAACATGGCTTCTTTCACAAGGTGTGGTAGGCGATGAATATTATGCGTACCAAATATTAAGTCTACGTGCTGGTGTTTCTTTAAAATTCGGTTTACCACTGACTCCTCTTGAGACATACAACCACATACTCCAAGTATGAGATCTGGCTTTTCTAATTTTAATGGCTTCAAATGACCGATTTCACCGAACACTTTGTTTTCTGCATTTTCTCTTATTGCGCAAGTGTTAAGAAGTATAATATCCGCTTCATTTGTATCCGAAGTGGATTCATACCCCATTTCCGTTAAAATTCCAGCCATCACTTCTGTATCATGTTCATTCATTTGACAACCGTATGTACGTATTAAAAACTTCTTTCCTTCACCAATTTTCTCCATGTCTTCTGGGATAGCAA
The DNA here is from genome assembly GCF_034190895.1 of Virgibacillus sp. M23. Classification (NCBI taxonomy): domain Bacteria; kingdom Bacillati; phylum Bacillota; class Bacilli; order Caryophanales; family Bacillaceae; genus Virgibacillus; species Virgibacillus sp. M23. The sequence goes on from NZ_JAWDHA010000029.1 coordinate 19,798, forward strand.
AATCATAATGAACATTAATCTTGTCCCGGCCACGTTTTCGTGCCTTATTTAGGTTAGGTGGTTCATAGGTAGTTTCAAAGTATTTTGCAAAATCAGCACTTGTTTTTTCACTTAACGGTTTATCCTGTCCGGATTTTCTGTCCGCGGCATCCAGCTGTTTAATTTGCGCTTGTTGTTTACGCTGTTCTTCGTTCATCTTTATGCTCCTCTCTATCATTCAATCATCGCAAATAAGTCCAATTATTATAGTATAATGCTTCGCACTTATTTTAACAATATCTATCCGTTTCCCGCCACTAAAAACTTCTTTCTGACAGTGAAAGATTACGAAATATGTCACTCTTTTATAGCATAGTCAAAACAAATAAAATGAAACTTCAATCAGTGGAGGTGATTTGTTCATCACTTAGTACCACAAGGGTATGACCTTAAGGACTTTGAACCAATCGGACATTTACTGGCAAACGGTCCCCCACTTACATAATGGTTTCACTTTATTCTTTGAAGTAGGATATTACTGCCAGTTATATATGAGCTAAATATGAAATCACATGAATCAAATTTCATCATGCCAAGCAGAAATGATCTGCTTGCTATTAATGGGACACAGTTGGTACCCTTCTCTCGTTCTATCTAATCTTCTTGAAAGAAAAAGTAAAACAGAACAAAAGTGAAAGCACCCGATTAGAAGCGTAGCGGCTGGAGCGAGCCGACGGAGATAAAAGAATCACGATTGAATTTGCAAGTCGATGATGACTTAGATTAGGACGATTCGTGAAGTAGCCTCGTTTCTGGGCGCTGGAGCTCAACATTCTCATAGTTATCCACATGGGCAAACTTTATAATTTCCTATAATTTTCTAGACAATAAAAAAGTGCTACGCTTTACGTAACACTCTAATCTTCGTAATTCAGCTTATCATGCTAACGAGGTTCTACGATTAATTTAATTGCTGTACGTTCTTCATCATCAATTAAAATATCAGTAAATGCCGGAATACAGATGAGGTCAACTCCACTTGGTGCAACAAATCCTCTAGCAATTGCTACTGCCTTTACAGCTTGATTTAATGCACCAGCGCCTATCGCTTGAATTTCTGCTGAGCCGCGTTCTCTTAAAACATTCGCAAGTGCACCTGCTACTGAATTGGGATTTGATTTTGCTGACACCTTTAATACTTCCATTACTAGTACCTCCTTCATTAACTATTATAGTTCTATTGCTACTATATTCCTGGAGATGTTAGCTTATTACCCTATTATGCATTAATAATTCGAAACATTCAAATAATCAATAAATAAACGGATGATCATCATTTATTAGAATGCGCTCCACCTTTGTTGCTTTCCCACTTTTATCATCAATCGTAACGAAAAAACCATTTAACTGACTTCTTCCCTTTTTTGTAATTTCAAAACGTACAGGCATGGAAGTTAAAAACCGTTGGATCACCGCTTCTTTCTCTACGCCTAATATTCCATCATACGGGCCCGTCATCCCTACATCGGATATATATGCAGTACCACCAGGCAATATGCGTTCATCAGCGGTTTGTGTATGCGTATGAGTACCAACGACTGCACTAGCACGACCATCTACATACCATCCTAATGCCTGTTTTTCACTAGTTGCTTCGCCATGAAAATCTATAAAAATTATATTTGTTCGTTTTTTAGCTTCCTCTATTAATTGATCTGCTTTAGTAAACGGATCATCACTAGGTGGAAGGAATGTCCTTCCTTGTAAATTCATAACAGCGACTTCAATTCCATTAATATTTACATAAATAATTCCTTTTCCAGGATTATTTTCCGGAAAGTTCGCTGGACGGATCATATTCTTAGCATCGTCTATAAAATCATATATTTCCCGCTTATCCCATGTATGGTTTCCCATTGTAACAACTTGGGCTCCCCACTCCAGAAATTGTTTATAAATTTTTTCAGTTATTCCTTTACCTGATGCTGCATTTTCCCCATTAACAATAGTAAGATTTGGTCGATATTTCTCTTTTAACTTAGGCAAATATTCCTGTACCATATTTCTACCTGGAGAGCCAACGATATCTCCAATAAATAAAATTTTCATTAATCTTATCATCCTATCCTTTTGATTACTTTAAGTCTTTCATACCGTGTTTATCTTGTCAAAATTTCTAGTCATTATGTAAGGAAAAATATGCAGTCATCCTTAAAATACGCAAAATAAAAAGCGGTCTATGACCACTTTTTATTTTGCATATTCAACAGCTCTCGTTTCCCTGATTACCGTTACTTTAATATGACCTGGGTAATCAAGTTCTCCTTCAATTCGCTTGCGGATGTCCCGTGCGATTCGAACGGATTCTACATCATCGATTTCATCAGGCTTTACCATAATGCGAATTTCTCTTCCCGCCTGAATAGCAAATGATTTTTCCACTCCAGTGAACGATTCAGAAATCTCTTCTAATTTCTCTAATCGCTTAATATAATTTTCCAACGTTTCACTTCTAGCACCAGGTCTTGCTGCAGATAGCGCGTCCGCTGCAGCAACCAATACTGAGATAATGGAAGTAGGCTCTTCATCGCCATGGTGAGAAGCTATCGAATTAATGACAACCTCATGTTCCTTATATTTCATTGCAAGTTCTTTACCAATTTCGACGTGACTTCCTTCCACTTCATGATCTATTGCTTTACCAATATCATGGAGTAGTCCCGCTCTTCTTGCCAATGTTTCATCTTCACCTAGTTCAGCAGCAAGCAATCCAGAAAGGTATGCAACCTCAGTTGAATGCTTCAATACATTTTGTCCATAGCTTGTACGATATTTTAATCTACCAAGAATCTTTATTAAGTCTGGATGTAAGCCATGCACACCTACTTCAAACGTTGTTTCTTCACCAATCTCACGTATATATTCATCTACGTCGCGTCTCGCCTTATCTACCATTTCCTCTATTCGTGCTGGATGAATTCTTCCATCTTGTACGAGTTTTTCTAAAGCGAGGCGAGCTGTTTCTCTTCTAATCGGATCAAATCCAGATAAAATTACTGCTTCTGGAGTATCATCAATAATTAAATCAATACCTGTCAGCGTTTCTAGCGTACGAATATTCCGCCCTTCACGACCAATAATTCGTCCTTTCATTTCATCATTAGGAAGGTTAACAACTGAGACGGTTGTTTCAGCAACGTGGTCAGCAGCACAGCGTTGTAAAGCTAACGATAGGATGCTTTTGGCTTTTTTATCTGCTTCTTCTTTTGCGCGATTCTCAGCCTCTTTTATTAATAATGCTGATTCATGCGCAACTTCTTGTTCGATTCTTTCAAGAATAATTTGTCTAGCCTGGTCTGTTGTATATCCTGAAATGCGTTCAAGCTCGGTTTGCTGCTCTTGTAATGTAGCTTCCACTTTGCTTTCCATTTCTTCAATTTGTTGTTGTTTTTCTGTTAACGACTGTTCTTTCCTCTCTAACATAAGCTCACGCTTGTCTAGTGTTTCACTTTTTCTGTCCAGATTTTCTTCTTTTTGCATCAGACGATTTTCTTGCTTTTGTACTTCGTTACGTCGTTCACGAAGTTCATCTTCGGTCTGTTGGCGAAGTTTATGATTTTCATCCTTCGCTTCAAGAAGCGCCTCTTTTTTGGAGGCATCTGCATTCCGATGTGCCTCATCAACGATTTGTTTAGCTAATGTTTCAGCACTAGAAATTTTAGCTTCAGCAATAGATTTACGAATCAGATAACCAACAACAATACCGACGATTAGGATTCCAAGCAAAATGGAGATGAGTAAAAGACTGTCCATGATTTCACCTCCTATTGCTATAAAGTTGTACAATTAAATTATTGTCGGCATGTAGCATTTTCAATGCGTGAAAACAATAAAATATATCATTGAAATGATAAATCTATACAGTATTAATTTTAATTGTGTAGAATGCGAATGTCAAGGAAACGTCACAAGTTGTCGCGATTACTTGTGTAAATAATGGAAATATACTTACTTTAGTTAAGAGATAGTAATATTTTTGTTAATAAGTGCTTTAGACAAACATAACTTCTCACTCAAAATACAAACAATTATTTTATCACTATGGGAATATAATCATCGCAACCTGAAATATATCCGTTTCCGCGGGAGTCTCGCTTATTTTAGGTGCTAAATTATTAATTCTAATCAAAAAAACGAACTATAATCAACTTTAACTAATTATAGCTCGTTTTGATTGTTTCTTATTTACTTTTATCCCAGACTTTTTAATTATTGACTAGACATCTAAACTTTCCTGACCGGCTTCTTCTACTTCTTCCTTTGGCTGATCATCAAGATTATAATGACTGCGAATAGCCTCATGAATTTCCGTCATCACATTCGTATTTTCTTTTAGGAACTGCTTCGCATTCTCTCGACCTTGACCAAGTCTTTCTTCATTATAAGAATACCAAGCACCGCTCTTAAGGACAATATCCAAATCTGATCCAATATCCAATATTTCTCCTTCTTTGGATATACCTTCTCCATACATAATATCTACTTCGGCTTGTTTAAATGGCGGTGCTACTTTATTTTTCACTACCTTAATTCTTGCCTTATTTCCTACCATATCATTGCCTTGTTTTAATGACTCTGCACGACGTACTTCTAATCTAACAGAGGAGTAGAATTTAAGTGCTCTTCCACCAGGTGTTGTTTCAGGATTACCAAACATGACGCCGACCTTTTCACGGATTTGGTTAATAAAAATGGCTGTTGTTTTTGATTTATTAATTGCACCAGAAAGCTTCCTTAAAGCCTGTGACATTAAACGAGCCTGAAGACCAACATGAGAGTCTCCCATTTCACCTTCTATTTCGGCTTTAGGAACTAACGCTGCAACAGAATCGACTACAATAATATCAACGGCACCACTACGAACTAACGCTTCGGCGATTTCTAATGCTTGCTCTCCTGTATCAGGCTGTGAAAGGAGTAATTCTTCAATATTCACTCCTAAAGCACGGGCATAAGTAGGGTCTAATGCGTGTTCTGCATCGATAAACGCAGCTTGTCCACCTTGACGCTGTGCTTCGGCAATAGCATGCAAAGCTACAGTTGTTTTACCAGAGGATTCTGGACCATAAATTTCAACTACTCTCCCTCTCGGATAACCTCCAATACCTAAGGCAACATCTAATGCTAGTGAACCACTCGGTATGGTAGCAATTTTTTGTTCAGCTTGTTCTCCAAGTTTCATAATGGAACCTTTACCGAATTGTTTCTCTATTTGTCTTAACGCCATATCTAAAGCTTGTTTTCTATCACTCAAAGCGTCGTCCTCCTTTAATAATCTACTTACATCATACATGGTTTTCGACCTTTTGCCAAGCAAAAAACGAATAAATGTTCCCTTTTTTAGAGGGGAATAACAAAAGGAAAAAGAATTATAGAATAGATTTCCGCGTAACTATGTAATTATCCATTCAATTATTCTGCTAACTTTATCATTTTAAATGATTGTACAAAAGCTCTAAACCTTTCTGAACAGTTCTTCTTCTTATCGTATCTCGATCTCCTTGAAATTGACATTTCTCTCTTATCGTATGTCCAGCTTGATCATATATAGCAATATATACTGTACCAACAGACTTTCCTTCTGTTTCTGAAGGTCCAGCAACTCCAGTAAACCCAATACCGATGGATGCATTGAGTTTCGTTGCTGCGTTTTTTGCCATTGCTAAAGCACATTCCTTACTAATAGCACCATATTCCTCAATCACCTGAGGTGGTACGCCTAAAACATTTTGTTTTACCTCGTTATTATATGAAACAATGCCTCCACGAAACACGTCAGAAACACCAGGAACAGATGAAAGCTTTCCGGAGAATAGTCCTCCTGTTAGACTTTCAGCAGTTGCTAGTTGTTTGCTATCTTTCCTTAGCAGTTCTACAATTTCCCCTTCTAGCGTGGCTTGATTGACTCCATAAAAATAGTGACCTACTAAATTTAAAATTTTTGATTTGGTTTTATCTAGTAATTCATCTACTTGTTGCTCTGATTCTCCATTAGCTGTTAACCGAATCACGATCCCATCATCCTGGGCTAACGGTGCAATAGTCGGATTTGTCTGGGCTTGAATCATGTCCCGCAGTTCATGTTCTAGCTTGGACTCACCTATTCCTATAAATTTTAATACGACAGATTTTATGATTTCATGCTGACTAACCATTTGCTGAATCGTTGGGAATACATGCTCGATAGCAAGTGATTTCATTTCCCTGGGAACACCAGGTAAAAATATCCATTTCCGACCTTCAAATGTTACCATCATCCCTGGAGCCATCCCTACACTGTTTTTCCAAACATCTGCTGTTTCAAAAACACGAGCCTGCTTTCGATTATTCGGGGTCATCTCAACGTCTTGCTTATGAAAATATGCTTGTATTTTATCCATGGAAGGCTTGTGTTCCACCATCGATAAATTCGATAATGCTTGAAAAGCCTCTCTTGTTAAGTCATCTTCTGTTGGCCCTAACCCACCAGTTACTAAAATAATATCGGATCGCAGATGTGCTTGTCTAAATGCCTCTTCGACGCGGCGTAGGTTATCACCGACGACAACATGGTTATATATGTTAACTCCATACTGAGCAAGTTGCTGCGATAGCCATTGCGCATTCGTATTTGCAATCTGACCGAGCAGTAATTCTGTTCCTACAGCAATAATCTCAGCTTTCACTTTTTTGGTCATTTTGAATCCCTCATTACATGCCAGTTTTTCATGAAATAATCAACCCCAGATAAAATAGTAAAGAACAGGCTAATATACAGCATCCATTGTCCAAATGGAAATCCTATATAGGCAAACGGAAAATTATGCAGTAGTAATACTGCTATAGCAATCATCTGCGTTGCCGTTTTCAATTTACCCATACTCCCAGCTGCTAAAACAATTCCTTCACCAGCAGCAACAAGTCTAAGACCTGTGACTGCAAATTCTCTACTGATAATAATGATAACTACCCATGCTGGAGCTACCCCCATTTCTACCAGTATGATTAATGCTGCTGAAACAAGTAACTTATCTGCAAGCGGATCTAAAAATTTACCTAAATTTGTTACCAAATTGTATTTTCTTGCATAGTGGCCGTCAATCCAATCAGTAGCGGCGGCGACAATAAATAATAATCCAGCAACAAAATGAGTCAGAGGTAATTGAGCTTCACCAATGTCCCACGATCCCCAATCAAATGGCACACTCATTAAAATAATAAAAACTGGTATTAAAAGTATTCGAGATAACGTTATTTTATTTGGTACATTCATTTATACATCCTCCTCGTGTAAGCATCTATAAATTAAAACCCTTCCCAACAAGTTGAAAGGAAGGGCTTATCAGTTATTCAGCTTCTTGATTTAATTCTATCCATATATTTTGTCTTACGGTTTGTGGGTCAACTGGATATTCCATTTCCACTCCATTAATCGTAATCGTAAGTACAGATGCATTACCGATTTTGAAGAACACACGATCTTTCCCTGTAAGCTTCAGTTCTAAAGGTGATTTTTCCTCATTAAACATATCCTCTTCAAAGAACGTCTCCCCATCTTCCGATTTAACACCAAGCCATGTATCCCCTTCAGCTTCAAGAGTTGCCTCCACTTCCTCACCAGAATAATTGAAGGCAACAATCGATTCCGGAGTACTTCCTTCACCTTTCTCTATGACAGAGAAAGCTGCTTCTGGTTCATCATTTTTATCGTTCTGAGCTTCATCACTTTCATCAGTTTTATTTTCTTCATCACTCTTTGTATCTTCTTCTGCTGGTTGTTTTGAACGTTTATCATCATTAATCACAACACTATCGTCTTCTTTCACTTCTTCATTATTAGCATTTCCCGACATATTTTGATTAATAAAGATCAAGGCAACTACGATAATACCAATAATTAGTAACACGACGATGATCGTAGGGAAGATCGAAAAGCTTGAAGGAGTCTTTTCGGCATTCGTCTCCTTACGAGTCCGTTGAATCCTACTTAGCTGCTCTCCATCAGGTTCTTCCGTTTTCGGTACTTCTTCTTTAAATTCTTCCATCAATTCATCCGGATCAAGTCCTACTGCATTTGCATATTCCTTAATAAATGCTCTTGCATAGAATTTTCCTGGTAGAATATGTAAATTACCTTCTTCTATGGCAAGTAAATACCTTTTTTGAATCTTTGTTGTTTCCTGCAAACTTTCTAATGAGAGGTTCTTTGCCTCCCTTGCTTCCTTTAGCCTTGCTCCAATTTCCATTTCAAACACCATCCATTTTAAAAATCGAACGTAGAGAATCCATCTTCTTGACTAAATTGTTGTCTTTCAATAGGTTCATACGTAATTTCTTCATTCTGATAACTTCTTAGTTCAATAATGTAATCAAAGTCATCCATTTTATACTCTGTTGATTGTACAAATATATCCGGATGTTCAACTACCTTTATAGCAGGTAGCTGCATAACCTCTCGAATTAGCTGCCAGTGCTTTTCATTAGCACGTCTTGTCGAAACCATTCCATCAATGATATAAATGTTATCTGAGTTGTATTCTCCCTCGATTAATTGACTACGAACTGTCTGCTTCAATAACGTACTGGATACAAACAGCCATCGCTTATTTGCACAAACACTAGCTGCTACAACTGACTCCGTCTTGCCAACTCTTGGCATTCCGCGAATCCCAATTAATTTATGACCTTCTTTTTTATATAACTCCGCCATAAAATCAACCAATAGCCCTAGGTCATCACGGACAAATCGAATGGTCTTACGATCGTCAACATCTCTATGTATATATCTTCCATGTCGCACTGCCATTTTATCTCTGAGTTTAGGCTTTCGAAGTTTAGTAACGTTGATCATGTCCATTGTTTCTAAAATTGATTTTAGGCGTGTTATATTTTCATCAAATTGCGACAATAATAGCATACCTCTACGTGCATTTTCCACACCATTAATTGTAATAATATTTATGGATAACATACCTAATAACGACGAAATATCACCAAGTAAACCAGGTCGGTTAATTTGAATTTCATATTCAAGATACCATTCTGTCTTCTCCATAAAAAGCTCCTTTAAGTGACAACTTTTTTACAGACCTTCTTCAATTTAATTTTAACGATATAACTATATAATAAAGGATTTTACTCCAAGTGAAAAGAGATTATCATAAGAAATAAAAAAAAGAAGCTGTTTATTTAATAATAAACAACTTCGTAAATGAATACAAAATAGTCCCTATTTTGTATTGCCTTGATTTTGCACAAATTTCACCATTGTATTTGCAATAGCTTGTTGCTCATCCTGTGAAGCGGCATTCCATAAATCACGTAAAATTGCCTCTTCATTATTCTTTGCGTCGACATTTTGTGCAAGATAGTCGCCGACCTCTTGTGCCATATTTTGTATCGTTTGTTCACTCATCCCTTGCTCTTGTGCTTGATTAAGCTTATTTGCAAGGAAACTTTTCCACGAATCAAAGTTATCAAGAACTGACATACTTTCTCCTCCTTCAATATTTTTACATGCATAGTATTTGAATTATTTCCTTGTTTATACATGCATGAAGGAACAAAAGTGAACATATCAAAACTGTTGGCTAGATTACCAGCCACCGGTAACATTGATTATTTCTCCTTGAATATAGCTACTATTCCCGGAAAGTAAAAAACTAGTCATATGTGCAATTTCTTCTGGCTTCCCAGCTCGATTTAGCGGAATATCAGCTATAATTTCTGCTTTCTCTTCATCTAAAAGATGTTGGTTCATTTTGGTTTCGATATAGCCCGGACTAATTGCATTTACCGAAACGCCCGACGGTCCCACTTCTTTAGCTAAGGCCTTTACAAAGCTATTTTGTGCACCTTTTACAGATGAATAAATGACTTCATTACTGGCACCTTGTTCACCCCAAATAGATGTAATAAAAATAACTTGCCCGCCTGTATGAATCATGGACGGTAATAATTCTTTTACGATCATCCAAGGCGATTTTATGTGAAGCTGGAGCATCTCATCCATTACATCTTCGGGTGTATCTTGAAACAAACCAAAGTGTGCTTTGCCACTTGCAAAAACAACTGCATCAATAGGGAAAACGAGCTGCTTAACAAAGGCCTTGCAAGCAGTTGCATTACTTAAATCTGCTTGTAGCATAGAAAGAATTTTTTCCGGTTCGATACTTTTACGGAAAGCTTCAAGTGCCTGTTTGTTATGATTGTAATGAAGAATAAGCTGATAATTTTGCTCTGCCAATTGTTTAGCAATTGCCACACCAATATCGCCACTCGCACCAACGATTAAAACATTCTTCCCCATTGTATTTACTCCGCAGCGATTGTACAAACAGATAAACGCTCTTCACTAATCCAGTTCTGCATAAATTGCTGAGCATCTTCGAATGTTAAAGCTCTCACTGTTGATAATATGGAGAAAAAGTCCAAATCCAAAATATGGTAATGTGTATATAAATTAGCCATTGTCTCTAAGTTATTCATACTCCGGAGCAACTTTCCAATTTTTTTTCTTTTTATCCGTTCGAATGTTTCGCTAGTAAGCTTTGCGTTCGTTATCCGAAGTAACATTTCTTTTAATGTATCAGCAAATTCAGTAGGCCGCTCACTATTACTACCTATTAAAGTATAACCAAAGTTGCGATCTAAATTCGTCTCAAAAAAGAAGCTATCATCAATTAACTGCTCTTCATATAATAGCTGATAAAATTCGCCACCCTTAGAAAAATAATGGTCCAATATCATGCCTTGTAGCAGATCCTTTTTCAGAAATGCTTCATTTGAAATGTCTAGGTTTGCTTCTTTGATACCAACTGTACATTTAGTAATGGAAACAGGCATTGTTATTTTTTTCTCTTTTGTCGCAACTTCTTGAGGTTCTACTGGGAAATTCCTACGTAACTCTTTCACTTCCTTAAAATCTTTGCGGTTTTGATTTCGTTCAACTAGCTGCATCATTTGATTGGGATCAAAATTTCCAGTAATAAACAACGTCATATTCTCCGGATGATAAAACGTGTTATAGCATGTATATAGATCATCTTTTGTAATCTTATTAATCGATTCCACCGTACCTGCAATATCCACGTTAACTGGATGGTGCTTAAACATTGCTTTTATTGTACCCATAAAAGATTGCCAATCGGGCTGGTCATCATACATGTTTATTTCTTGTGCAATAATTCCCTTTTCCTTTTCCACTGATTGTTCTGTAAAATATGGATCTTGAACAAAGTCGATCAATGTTTCTACATTCTTCTCAATTTGATCGGTGGCTGTAAATAAATAGGCAGTTTTCGTAAACGATGTATAAGCATTGGCGGATGCACCTTGTTTGGAGAAGTCAGCAAATACATCACCCTTCTCACTTTCGAATAGTTTATGTTCTAAAAAGTGGGCAACTCCTTCTGGAACAGTTACGAGTTCGTCCTTACCGATAGGAACAAATTCTAAATCAATCGAACCATAATTTGTCGTAAATAATCCATGAGTCTTTGCCATTTCTGTTTTCGGCAACAAGATAACATCCAAGCCATTTTCCAATTTTTTTGTGTAAATCGTTTCACCGATCTCTTCATACGTATGCTTATTCATTAGAATCTCCTTTCTCTGCTGTTAATAAATAGAGAGTATCTTCTTCAAGCTTGTTCGCAACAGCAACGACTTCCTCTTTCGTTACGCGCTTAATCTGTTCAATAAACGCTAGAGGTTCAACTTTTTTATTAGATAAAACTTGCTGATACAAAAATTCTATGGTTCCTTGAGGGTGATCTAATGTTTCTAGTAACTGATTGGATATTAACGCTTTTGTTTCATCTAATTCATTTTCTGTAAAGTCACCCTGCTTCATTGCAGTCATCTGCTCTCTTATGATATCTCTTGCTTTTTCAAAATCATCTGGTGCAATACCACTAAATACGAGTAATAGACCTTTATGACTTTCCATTCTAGATGCAGCATAGTAAGCTAAACTATTTTTTTCTCTGACATTTATAAATAATTTAGAGCTAGGAAAACCTCCGAATAAGCCATTAAATACATGTAATGCATAATAGGCATCATCTTGAAATGTAATATTTGTTCGATAACCGATATGCAGTTTAGCCTGTTGAATTTTATCTGTTTCAATAACTTCTCTAGGCTTGGTTTTCTCAACAGAAGCCGGCTTCGGGTTTTTGGTAATTTGCATTCTTTCTGCTTCAAGATCGTCTCGATGAAATACAGCGGATAATTTTCTCTCCATAACCGCTTCGTCCAAATCACCTTGTATATAGAGATCAATACTATCTTCCTTAAGCATCTGTTGATAGTAAGTAAATAAATTCTGTTCATTAAGTTTATTAAGATCTTCCTCGTAACCTTGTACATGTAATTGATATGGTTCGCCATTACACATTTCATCAATTAACCGCATATTAGCATAACTCATTTTGTCATCTTTTAATGCATTGATTTTTTGTCTTAATGTTTCTTTTTCTCTGTTAAAAATGGCTTGTTCAAATTGTTGATTTGTTACATTCGGATCAAATAATATTTCGTGCAATAAATTAATTCCTTCATCAAGAATCGTCGTTGTATCCTCGAGAAATTTCTGATTCGCTATTTCAAGACGTAGACTAATAATATGATTTTCTCCTTTTTTAGCACCATCGATGGAAATAGAAGCACCATAGAGATCATCTAATTTCATTTGTAGCTTTTGCTTAGAAGGGTACTTTTTGGTTCCTTGCTTTAAAATGTAAGGAATTAAAGCTCTTTTTGTTATCGTGTCCCTGCTTAAAGGAGCTTTTAATTTCAATACCAATGTAATTGTCTTATATTTTTTATTTGGAATAAAATGAAGATGTAGTCCGTTTACATCTTTCGTTGTTTCTAAAATTTCGCGCATAAACATCCTCCTGAATTTCTCTAAGATTTATCAACTTTATTCTTCACATATTTTCCATTTGTCATCCATTATAAAACAAAAAAAACCGGGTTGCGACTATAAGACGCAATCCGATTGAAATAGTTATCTATCTGCTACCTTTTATATATGGATCTCCGTTTGCTCTTGGAGCTTCAGCTCTACCAATAAACCCTGCTAAAGCGAGAATCGTTAATACATATGGTGCAATTAACAGGAATACCTGTGGTACATCAGCCAAGAAAGGAATACCTGCACCAATTACACTGAGACTCTGGGCAAAACCGAAGAATAATGCCGCACCCATCGCACCAAGTGGATGCCATTTCCCAAAAATAACTGCTGCCAAAGCCATAAACCCTTGCCCAACAATTGTAGCATGCGAGAAATTAAGCGCGATAGTTAATGCAAAAACAGCTCCACCTAATCCACCCATGGCCCCAGATATAATTACTGCTACATAACGTAATTTATATACATTAATCCCATTTGTATCTGCAGCCATCGGATGTTCTCCGACTGCGCGAAGTCGTAAACCAAATGGTGTTTTATATAGAATGTACCATGCAATAAGCGCTAATACGATAGCTACATATGAAGTAATATAAATCCCTTGAAAGAAAATTGGACCGATGATAGGTATATCCGCTAATAATGGAACATCTGTCGTATAGAATGGCTGACTAACCATATCTGTTTGCCCTTTATCATACCACTGCTTCGTTAAGAAAACACCTAACCCTAACGCTAAAAAATTAATTGCAACCCCACTAACAACTTGGTCAGCGCGAAATGATACGGAAGCAACTGCATGAATAACCGAAAATAATGCAGAAATCACCATTGCGACGACGATAGATAACCATGGTGTCCATGCACCGAAGACATCAGCGAAGGTTAAGTTGAAGACAATTCCAACAAAAGCTCCCATTACCATAAGCCCTTCCAAACCAATATTAACAACGCCGGATCGCTCACTAAACACTCCGCCCAATGCCGTAAATATTAAAGGCGCTGAATAAAATAATGCAGTTGGGATGATCGATTGTAATAATTCAATAAACCCCATTTATTTGCCCTCCTTTTTGAAGCGAAGTATAATCCAACGAATAATATAGCTAGATGCAACAAAGAAAATGATTAATGCAATAATAATATCAACAAGTTCATTTGGAACGCCCGCCTGTGTCGGCATATTTAGCGCCCCTACCTTTAATGCACCAAATAAAAATGCTGCAAGAACTACTCCAATTGCACTATTAGCTCCCAACAACGCAACTGCTATGCCATCAAAACCAATATTCGAAAATCCAGAGCTAACGGTCATATTCCCATAGGTTCCTAGTCCTTCCATAGAACCAGCTAGTCCTGCAAAGGCTCCAGAAATAACCATTGCCAAAACGATGTTGCGTTTAACGCTCATTCCGGCATATTTCGATGCATGTTGATTATAACCTACCGATTTAAGCTCATAACCAATATTCGTTCGCTCAATGATAAACCACATGATCATTGCAGCAAATAGAGCAATTAAAATCCCATAATGCATCCTTGAAAAATACGTTAATCCTTCTAACCATTCAGAAGCTAAAGATGCACTTGGTGCGATCATCTCTGTTTTATCAGCATTATTAGTTAGTACGTTACGGATAATTGCATTTGCACTATAAAGGGCAATATAATTCATCATGATGGTAACAATTACTTCATGAACACCAAGCCTCGCCTTTAATACCCCAGGAATAAACCCCCAAATAGCTCCAGCTAATGCAGCGACGATAAGCGCTAATGGTATATGAATGATCATAGGTGCCTCTACCGTTGTACCTATCCACACAGCAGCTAGCCATCCAACAATAACCTGGCCCTCTGCTCCTATATTGAATAACCCCGTCCTAAAAGCAAATGCGATAGCGAGTCCAGTTAATATATAAGGAGTTGTCTGTCGAATTGTTTCACCAAAGAAATAAGGGTCTCCAAATGCTCCATTAAACAGGGCGACATAACCTTGAATCGGATTATACCCGAATCCAAGCATAATGATTGCTCCTGCAAGTATACCAATAAAAACAGAAATAATAGGAACTAGAATATTGAACCACTTGTTCGAATTCATTGATTATCACCTGCCTTTTCTTGGTTACTGCCAGCCATTAATAACCCTAATTCCTGTTCATTCGTATTTTCTGGTGACACATTTGCTACAATTTTCCCATCAAAAATGACGGCGATTCGATCACTGACATCTAATATCTCATCTAATTCGAAAGATACGAGTAAGATTGCCTTTCCTTTATCACGTTCTTCAATCAGTTTGCGATGAATAAACTCTATCGCTCCTACATCAAGTCCTCTAGTTGGCTGTGCAGCAATTAACAAAGCTGGAGAACGGTCAACTTCCCTTGCAATAATCGCCTTTTGCTGATTTCCACCAGACAGCGCCCTTGCTTTTGTATAAGCACTAGGAGTTCGAACATCATATTCGGAAATTAGACTTTCTGCCTTTTGATAGATTTCTTTATAATTAAGAATCTTATATTTAGAATAGGGGTTTTTGTAATAAGTCTGTAACACAATATTTTCGCCAATAGGAAAATCCAATACTAGCCCAAACTTGTGTCGGTCCTGAGGTATATGACCAACTCCACTTTCTGTTACTTTACGTGGGGATAAATTAGAAATTTCCTTTTCATTTAACCGAATACTTCCAGCGTTTGTTTTTTTTAATCCAGTGATTGCTTCAATCAATTCTGACTGTCCATTGCCATCTACCCCTGCTATCCCTACAATTTCTCCGGCACGTACGTCTAGATTCAAGCCCTTAACCATGTTTACCTTTCTTGAATCTTTTACGAATAAATCTTTAATTTCTAAGACTGTATTAGTAGGTTCAGCGGTTTTCTTTTCCGTTTTAAAAGAGACATCTCTTCCAACCATAAGCGCGGCCAATTCGGTTACATTTGTTTCCGCTACATTTACAGTACCAATTCCTTTTCCTTTACGAATAACTGTACAACGGTCACAAATTTGCATAATCTCTTTTAGTTTATGTGTTATTAGAATGATAGATTTGCCTTCTGCTATTAATGCTTTCATTATCTCCATCAACTCTTTAATTTCTTGAGGAGTAAGTACAGCAGTTGGTTCATCAAAGATTAAAACATCAGCACCACGATATAGTGTCTTTAAGATTTCTACCCGTTGCTGCATACCTACCGAAATATCGCTTATCTTTGCTGTAGCATCAACCTGTAAGCCATAACGATCAGATAACTCCTGAACTTCTCGTTCTGCTTTTTTTATATTAATCTTACCGTGCTTCGTAGGCTCACTACCGAGAATAATATTTTGCGTTACCGTAAACGGTTCTACTAGCATAAAATGTTGATGAACCATACCGATACCTAATTGATTGGCAACATTTGGATCTGCAATATTTACCTTTTTTCCTTTGACACGTATTTCACCTAGCTCAGGCTGATACAATCCGAACAGTACATTCATTAACGTTGACTTTCCAGCACCATTTTCTCCTAGCAGAGCATGTATTTCTCCCTTTTTAAGTTGAACAGTAATGTCATCATTAGCCACTATCCCCGGGAATTCTTTCCGAATATTCAGCATTTCTATTACATAATCCATGGGACTTCACTCCTTTAATATTCAAGTAATCATTACATGCTATCAGAAAAACTAGCAACGGAAGAGGGCTGGAATTTCGCTTCCGTTGCTAACCTTTCTTCCAGCTTACATTACATGCAAAGAGGCTGTTCAACCAGCCTCTTCATTATTGTTCTATAAAGATTCCTCGAATGTCTTCAGTTCATCTCTTGTTTGTGGAACATCTACATCGCCCTTAATAATTTTTTCTTTCCAGTCGTCCACAGCTGAAACGATTTCGTCTGTTATTGCATCTTCATTTGTTTTAGCTAAGAATACGCCATCATCAGATAACCCAAATTCAAGAATTTTTCCACCTGGGAAATCTCCTTCTAGTCCCATGTTACTTACTTTTTGTACGGATAAATCTACACGCTTGACCATTGATGTAAATGTTACATTATGATCGCCAATTTTCCCCTCTTCGTGTTGATCGCGATCCACACCAATAACCCAAATATCACGTTCTGGATCATTTTGTTTAATATCTTTAGCTTGAGCAAATACACCATTTCCTGCAGCACCAGCAGCATGATAAATAATGTCGGCATCATCATTATACATACGCGTAGCAATCAGCTTTCCGTCTGCAGCAGAACTGAAATTCCCTACGTATTGAATGTCAATTTCGATTGCTGGATTTACTGATTTAGCACCAGCTACAAATCCAGCTTCAAATTTATTAATTAAATCAGAATCAACGCCACCAATAAATCCTAATTTATTTGTTTTTGTTTTCATAGCTGCTGCAACGCCAGCCAAGAATGATCCCTCGTGTTCGGCAAAGGTTAAACTAGCAACATTGGGTGCTTCAACAACTGTGTCAACGATCGCATAATTCGTTTCAGGATTTTGTTTTGCCACTTTAGTTATCGAATCTTGAAGCAAAAAGCCAACTCCAAAGATTAAATCATAGCCTTCTTTTGTCATTCTTGTTAAGTTTGGAAGATAATCAGATTCATCTGAGGATTGCGCATAGTCGAACCCATTTCCTTTTGAAAGTCCATGCTCCTCTCCCCAAGCCTTTAACCCTTCCCATGAAGATTGGTTAAAGGATTTATCATCTACTCCACCCTCATCGGTAACAATAGCTGCTGAATAATCCGTTGACTCGCCTTTTTCACTTCCCTTGTCTGCTTCCTTATCATTTGAAGTTCCACAAGCTGCTAACACCATACTAAAACTAGCAATAACAGCAAAGAATAATAAAAACTTACGCTTCTTCATTGATTAAACCCCCTATTATTTTTATAAACATCATAAGTACTTCCTACTTCAATAACTACGCTATAACCACCCCCTCGATATAATTCACAAAAGCGGGAAAATTCAGCATAAAAAATGAAAGCCGTTTCACAAATGGATACGCTTCATTTTTTATCATGTACTACTTTCATACATTCATTCAACTACATTTTACAAACGCTTTCTTAACACGTGAAAGCTGAACATATCAGATCGAAAATAGTTTGCTGAATATAATACTGCCTCATCCTCTTCTGTATAGTGCATTTGTTTTAGGAGTAATAAGGTTTGTTCTGGATGACAGTCTAAAATGTTATAAATTCGATCATGATATCCAATCGGTTCAATATAAGTCACTGCATAAGCTACTCGTTTATTCGCGTATTCCTCCATAAGTTTAAAGATGGAATCTTCTTTATGTACACGATTAAGTGGTATTAAATCTTCTGGAATCTTATCGATACAGAAAACGACAGGTTTACAATCCGCTGTTCGAACCCGTTCAATCTTCGCTAAACGCTTTACTGATTTCGGAGCAAATCTACTCTTTTCATCGTCTGTAGCATCTTGCACATCTGTAGATAAGTATTGCGAACCCGCAATCTTTCCAGATTTCTCGATCATTGATGTCACACTTGTTAATTGTTC
This sequence comes from Virgibacillus sp. M23, assembly GCF_034190895.1. Lineage (NCBI taxonomy): Bacteria > Bacillati > Bacillota > Bacilli > Caryophanales > Bacillaceae > Virgibacillus > Virgibacillus sp. M23. Next base: position 38,279 of record NZ_JAWDHA010000029.1, read on the forward strand.
GATACCTGATGAAAAAATAGGTTTAGGGTTAACAAATGTACCTACACCATGTCTTCGCGTTACGATATTATCTTCTTCAAGGATGCGCAATGCTTCTCTAAGTGTCGCACGAGAAACACCAAGAAGCTTAGATAATTGAAATTCCGAAGGTAGCTTCTCCTTTTCCTTATATTTCCCCTTTTCAATATCTCGTTTAATTTCATCAATTACTTGTAAATACAAATGTCTTGCATCGGTTTTAATCGACAAGCTATATCCCCCCATCCAATATTTACAAACATCAAGAAATCCGACATCTGACGTATGACTCGTTTGTTCGTCATAAATCATACCATTAATCTTAAGATAAATAAATAGCTATAGGACATATTTCTTAAAAATAATCTTCCTATTTCGACATTAATAGACATTTTTCCACTGATTGTTTTGCTCATTACAAAAAACCGTATAAAGCTGTTTGCACAGACTTTATACGGTTCAATAAAACCTATGAAGATTGCTCCTCTGCTGATTGACTGATTAATACAGTTCGCGGTTTACTCCCTTCATAAGGCCCAACAATTCCACGTTGCTCCATAGCATCAATCAATCTTGCCGCTCTTGTATAGCCAATTCTAAATCTTCGCTGTAGCATCGAAACACTTGCGCTTTGCATTTCCGTTATGAGTTGAACGGCATCATCATATAGTTCATCGTCCACTTCATCTACAACTTCATTCGTTTCTTCTGGAATCATTTCCTCTTGGTATGAAGCCTTTTGCTGATCAATACAATGATCAACAATTCGTTCTACTTCTTCATCAGATAAAAATGCACCTTGTACACGTGTCGGCTTTGATGCTCCTACTGGTAAGAACAACATATCCCCTCTGCCAAGTAGCTTTTCTGCTCCCCCTGAATCCAGAATTGTTCTTGAATCAGTTGTAGAAGAAACACTAAAGGCAATACGAGAAGGGATATTCGCTTTGATAACACCTGTTATAACATCAACAGAAGGTCTTTGTGTGGCAATAATTAAATGAATACCTGCTGCTCTAGCCATTTGCGCTAAGCGCGTAATGGAATCTTCCACATCATTTGAAGCAACCATCATTAAATCGGCTAATTCATCTACTAAAACTACTATATAAGGAAGGTTCGGCTGTGTTTCATCAGCATGTAGATTATGCTTCCTTATGTATTCATTATATCCTTCAATATTTCTAGTTCCTGTATCAGAGAATAGTTCATAGCGTCGTTCCATTTCGGATACAACCTTTTTCAATGCTCTAGAAGCCTTTTTCGGATCAGTCACAACTGGAGCTAGCAAATGTGGGATGCCATTATACACATTTAATTCCACTTTCTTCGGGTCAATCATCATCATTTTCACTTCATGTGGTTTGGTTCGCATCAAGATCGTAGTAATGATTCCGTTCACGCAGACACTTTTACCACTTCCTGTTGCACCTGCTATTAGTAAATGTGGCATCTTATTTAACTCTGAAACTACGGCGTCTCCAGATATATCTCTACCTAAAGCAAAAAGCAGTTTAGAAGCTTGTTTATTAACCATACTATCTAGTACCTCTCGTAAAGATACCATGGCTACTTCCTGATTGGGTACTTCAATACCTACGGCGGATTTACCTGGAATTGGTGCTTCGATTCGAATATCCTTTGCAGCCAATGCCAGGGCCAGATCATCATGCAAACTAACAATCTTACTTACTTTCACGCCTGCTTCTGGATATACTTCATATTTCGTTACTGCTGGTCCAACATGAACCTTTGTTACCCTAGCCTTCACCCCAAAACTATTAAACGTACGCTCTAATTTTCGAACAGTAGCTTGAATCTGTGACTTTTCCTGTTGTTGGGAATTATGTGCTGGCTCTGCTAATAGTTGCATGGAAGGTAATACATATTCATAGTTTTCCGTTTCAGTCATTGGCATATTTTCAAGTGTATCCTCTTCCCCGTTGTCTGCTTCTGGCTGTACAGTTTTTTTGCCTTGATCAGCTTGCGGAGTATGAGGGGTATATGCAACATCTGTAAAGTCTTGAATGACTGGCTCTTCCTCCGTATGATATACCACCTCATCAACTTCAGGTTCATCAGCATCTGTATCAACTGGATGGTTCACTTCTGGAAGTTGCTTATTTGCACGCTTTTCCTTCCAAGCGGCTTTATATCTAGCAAAAGAACCGCCAACTTTCTTCCAAAGCTTTGAAAAGATATCACCTATTGACAATTCCGTCATAAATATGATCCCAATAACAATGGAAAAAACAGCAACGATTTTAGCACCTGCTAAGGAGAATAAATAGTACGTGAAGGTGAGTAATAGAGCACCTGCCATTCCACCACCCAAATAGCCAGATGACAATTGATTTTCAAGATATGCAGCGTAATTTTCCCATGTTGTACCAATAATAGAAAGCTGACTATCTGAAGCTATTACCTGATCGAACATCTGAATGTGTGTGAGTAACAATATGCCGCAAAAAACAATATAAAACCCTACAAGTTTTTTGTTTGCAAAATCCGGAAATCTTCGCTTTGCTACTAAAATCATTCCTGTAATTAACAACAATACAGACGCAGCAAAGTACCATATACCTAAAAAGAAGCGAAATAAGTGCTCTAATCCTCCCGGAATAGCTCCGTCACTAATAGCACTTGCACCACTACCAAATATCCCTAAAAATATAAACAAGAGACCGAGTAACTCAAATTTGAGTTGTTTTTTAAACTTACTCTTTCGTTTTTTTCGTTTCTTTGCCATTATTTCACCCCAATCGATCTTGGCAAGTATACATGAAGAATAAACCCCTGTCGAAAAAATGACAAGGGTTTTTTCACGATGCATTTATTTCAATTATACCATAAAACACCAATTTAATAATAACAGTAACGAATCGATGCAAATTTAATGAAAAAAAGCAACGAGGAATTAATTGTCTTTGATGTTTGTATTAGGCAAGATGGTTCCAGGTGCATAGTTTTCATTTAAAAAATCTTGCGGATCTGAGGAAAGTAACTGTAAGACTTCCAAAGAACCATCTGTTTTTTGTTGACAATACATGTATCTACCTTCGAACGAGATCATATGTCTATTCGTATGCTCAGATGGGGATGGAGGAAAGATATCTTCTTTTGAAAGCGGCGTATATAAAATCATTGTATCACCTGATTTTCCGCATTCTGTCTATTCTTAATCAGCTCAGTGACTTTCTCCATCGCCTCTTTCACACCACCAACATCATCAATTAGTCCATAGTCTACTGCATCTTTCCCTACAACATTCGTACCAATATCCCTTGTTAGGTTTCCTTTAGCGAACATAAGATCTTTAAACTTCTCCTCTTTTATATTTGAGTGATGAACAACGAAATTAACAACGCGATTCTGCATTTCATCAAGGTATTCAAATGTTTGTGGTACACCAATGACAAGTCCGGTTAAGCGAACTGGATGAATCGTCATTGTTGCAGTGGGAGCAATAAATGAGTAATTAGTTGCTACAGCAATCGGTACACCAATTGAATGTCCACCCCCAAGTACAATCGAAACAGTCGGCTTCGACAAGGATGCAATCATTTCAGAGAGGGCAAGCCCTGCCTCTACATCGCCACCAACTGTATTAAGTAAAAGAATTACACCTTCTATTTTAGGATTTTGTTCTATAGCTATTAATTGCGGAAGCAAATGTTCATACTTTGTCGTCTTATTCTGCGGCGGTAATTGCACATGACCTTCTACTTGTCCAATGATTGATAGTACATGAATATTAGAATCTGGAGCTTGTGGTACATTTGATTGACCTAACTGCTGAATTTTTTGAACCAATGCAGATGGATTAGCCTCTTGATTCTGATCATCTTTCTTTTCCGGTTCTTTATTCATTTACGTACACTCCTTATTGTTATAACTTCTCTTAGTATGAACGTAAATGATTTCCTCATGCATAAGAATAAAGTGAAACTTCAATCCAAACCAACTATATCCTACTATGAAATGAGTTTTTTTTATTTACCATGCTATAAACTCTCTAGCCCCCAGCATAGCCAGGGGTTTTCTAAGCCATTAATAAAGGCTGTCGAGACTTTTCTCGACAGCCTACAGGCTTTAATTAATACGCTCTATAATATTTTTAAGGTTTCGTTCTTCTGTTTCTGAAATACTGACAAGTGGTAATCGTAATGCTCCAGAATCTATTCCTTTCATACGTAATGCTGCTTTTACAGGGGATGGCGATGGAGCTGTAAATAGTCCCTTCATAACAGGTAAAAGTTTACGATGTAGCTTTGCAGCTCCTTTCGTATCACCTTGATTGTATAAATTAACCATTTGCTGCATTTCTTGACCAATTATATGAGAAGCAACAGAAATAACCCCCGCCCCTCCGATAGAAAGTAACGGTAATGTCATACTATCATCTCCACTGTAAACACTAAACGTATCGTTAGTAGCTTCAATTATTTCTGATACTTGATCTAAATCTCCACTAGCTTCTTTTATTGAAACAATGTTGTCTATTTTACTTAACGCAATTGTTGTTTCTGCAGTTATATTTACAATAGACCGACCTGGAATATTGTAAAGCATTACAGGTAAGGATGTTTCCATAGCAATTGTTTTAAAATGTTCATATAAACCTTGTTGATTCGGTTTATTATAGTACGGTGCTACAAGCATTATAGCATCTACACCACAACGTTCAGCCTCTTTTGTTAACGCAATAGAAGCCTGCGTATTATTACTTCCAGTCCCGGCAATAACAGGTACACGATTATTAACTGTTTTTACGACATGGTTAAACAGGCTAATTTTTTCTTCGGTTGTTAAAGTTGGGGATTCTCCTGTTGTACCTGCAACTACTAAACCATCCGTGCCATTATCAAGTAAATACTCAATGAGTATTTCTGTCTGATTAAAATCAATATTCCCTTTGGCATCGAATGGCGTAACCATTGCTGTTAATACCTGACCAAAATTCATTCTTATCACCTTTTTTCTGTTGATTAAGCAGGACTGCCTGCATCGCTTAATTCAAACACATCGTGCAGCGCATTGACTGCAGTTTTTAAATCTCTGTCATGCACAAGCACCCATATGGTTGTATGACTATCAGCAGACTGTAGAATTTGCACATCTGCATCAGTTAATGCCTGCACTATTTTTGCTGCTACTCCTGGCACACCAGTCATACCTGCACCTACTGCTGATACCTTTGCACAGTTCCCCGTAATTTCCGGATGAAAACCTAATGTTTCTAATATATGAACTGCTTTGTCTGCAAAAGCATTTGGTACAGTGTAAATAACTCCAGTTGGTGATATTGTAATAAAATCTACAGAAATTCCTGCCTCAGCCATAGCCTTAAATACATCAGACTGCATTCGATAAGCTTCTTCTTTTGTTTGAACACGTATTTGTGTAATGTTGGCAATATGAGCAATACCAGTAATCAATCTATCAGCTACATCCATTCCTTCCACTCTTGAAGAAGTAACAAGTGTTCCTCCTTCTTGTGAATATGTCGACCTTACTCTCATAGGAATTTTAGCCTGCATTGCTATTTCTACAGCTCTAGGATGAATCACCTTTGCACCTTGATATGCTAAATTACAGATCTCTGAATACGTAACAACGTCTAGTGGCCTGGCTTTTTCAACTACACGTGGATCAGCAGTCATGATTCCATTTACATCAGTAAATATCTCTATTCGCTCAGCATTTAATGCAACTCCTAAAGCAGCAGCAGTCGTATCGCTTCCACCTCTTCCAATTGTAGTTATATCTCCACTAGGAGTTATTCCTTGAAAGCCTGCTACTACTACAACATCATAGGTTTTTAATTCCTGTAAAATTCGCTCAGGTTGTACTTCCTTGATTTTTGCTTGAGTAAAATCATCAGATGTTACAAAGCCCGCATGTGCACCTGTTAACGCTGTAGCAGTAATATGATGCTTCTGTAGTTCATTTGATAATACAACGGAGGAGATAATTTCCCCACATGACATAAGCATATCTAATTCGCGAGAAGAATTCTTGTTCGCTGGAAAATCAACTAAACCTAGTAGCGTATCCGTTGCATATGGATCTGGTTTTCTTCCCAATGCCGAAACAACAACGACCAGTTTATAGTCTTGCACTAATGCATCTTTTATATGTTTAATTACATGTTCCCTGTTTTCTTCAGACTGTACAGAAGTACCGCCAAATTTTTGAACGAGTATATTCATGGTAACACCTCTATCGCTGCAGCCAGTTATTTTCTATTAATGATTGTGCTATTTGTACTGTATTCCATGCAGCACCCTTCATTAGGTTGTCGGATACAACCCAAAGATGAAAACCATTCTCTTTATCCGGATCTTTTCTTACTCGACCAACAAACACCGCTTCTTTATTGGACGCACTCAATGGAGTTGGATATAGCTGTGCAGATGGATCATCTTCTAAGATAACACCTTCTGCATGCTTTAATTCATTCCATAAATCCGCTACCGTTACCCCTTCTTTATTAACCTCGATATATACACTTTCTGCATGTGATGTAAAGAAAGGCAAACGGACACAAGTAGCCGCTACTGACAATTCCGGTGCATGCATAATTTTTTTCGTTTCATTGATCATTTTCATTTCCTCAAACGTATACCCATTATCCTGAAATACATCTATTTGAGGCAGTGCATTAAAAGCAATTGGGAAGTGCTTCTTATCTCCTTTTACCGGAAGAAGACTTGCTTCCATTTCTTTATTATCCAAATAATCCTTCGATTGCTGTTCCAATTCCATATTAGCTTGATTACCTGCGCCTGAAACTGCTTGATATGTTGAAACAATAACTCTCTCTAAGCCAAAAGCATCTTTAAGTGGTTTTAGAGCTGCTACCATCTGAATAGTTGAACAGTTCGGATTAGCGATAATACCTTCATGATTCTGTAGATCAGCTTTATTTACTTCTGGTACTACCAGCGGTACATTTTCATCCATACGAAAAGCACTCGTATTATCAACAACAACAGCTCCTCGTTTTACTGCTTCTGGAGCCAATGCTTTAGAAACGGAACCTCCAGCGGAAAACAAAGCAATATCGACCCCAGAAAAACTTTCGGGAGTTGCTTCTTCTACTGTTAATTCTTTTTCTTTAAATCGTTGTTTCGATCCCGCTGATCTTTTGGAAGACAACAGCTTTAACTCATTTATTGGAAAATCCTTTTCTTCTAGTAATTGGATTATTTTTTGCCCAACTGCACCTGTTGCTCCTACGACAGCTACATCATATGCTGTTTTTTGTGGCATTTTTCCTATTGCTCCCTTCATAAAACAAGTTTAATAGACTTCTAGCTTATCATTTTATCATAGTTCAGCTGTTATGAGGAACAATAACCGGCTGAAGTTGCTTAAATTCTAATGCAGATTCTATCGTTTCGGGCAATAGGTCCATCTTAGCCACAAGCGAATTTGGTTTTTTATATGGATCATCCTGTCCATAAGGAATGAAATAGATAAATTTACTCGCCATCAAGCGCATCAAATTTACGCCATTTAAACCTAGCGCATCATTTGTTGAAACACCTAATACAACTGGTTGCTGGTTTCGCATGGTTGCTTTTGCTGCCATTAAAACTGGAGAATCCGTTAATGCGTTTGCCAGCTTACTTAAGGAATTACCAGTTAACGGTGCAATGACCATACAATCCAGAGGCATTTTCGGTCCTAATGGTTCTGCCTCTGGCATCGTAGAAATAACTTGCTTTCCTGTTATGGATTCTATTTTTCCAATATGGTCCTCCGCTTTCCCAAACTTTGTATCAGTTGTCCTTACTGTATAAGTTACGATCGGTATTACATCAGCATTTAATTCAATTAATCGTTCTATTTGAGGGAATACTTGATCATATGTGCAATGCGAACCCGTCAAGCCAAACCCTATTCTTTTACCCGATAAATCCATTTGTATAACCTCCCAGTAAATTAATACTTATTTCGTTTTTTGAACGAATTGCTTCACCACATCTGCCAAAATTTTCCCAGCAGTTTTAGGCGCTACAATTCCTGGCAAACTCCGAGCAAGTATTGCCTTGATTCCACGCTGTTCTGCATATTTAAAATCAGTACCTCCTGGCTTGGAGGCTAAGTCAATAATCACTGCATGTGAAGGTAAATGTTTAATTGCCTCTTTTTCGATTACGGGAGCAGGTATTGTGTTTATTAGTAAGTCACAGTTATGCATTTTCGTAGACAATTCTTCAAGAGGAACAGCAGATAACCCCATTTCTGTTATTCGTGCTAAGTCTTTAATTCTTGTTGCGCTTACAGAGACCTTTGCACCAAGTGATGAGAACTTATTAGCTACTGTATTGCCAACCCTTCCAAAACCTACTACCATGACTCGAGAGGAATGAATGGTAAAGTCCGTATGTTCAATTGCCATCATAATGGTGCCTTCTGCAGTAGGAATGGAATTATAAATTGCTACATCATCTCTATCTAATAATGGTACAAGTTTTATATTTGCTTGCTTTATAACATCTCTTAAATAATCGTTTGTAATTCCAGTAAATACGATTGAGGAGCTGGGAAGCTCTTTAAACCATTCTGCTGTTAGATAAATCGGTTTTTCCGAAAATACCGCTTCGACACGGCCTTCGTTATCTATGCCCGTTATAGGTAATATAACAGCATCTAATTGACCTGGGATTAATTCATGTACATCTAATTGTTTTAAACCCGTAAATCCTTGCTCTAATTTGTCAAATCCAACAAGGACAATGGTAGTATCAGTCAAGGATTGAAGCTGCCGAATTAATTCCAGATAACGGGCATCTCCACCGATAACTGCAATTGTTTGACTCATTCTTGTTGACTCCCTCCAAACGTACAATTTGTTTAGTATTCCTTTATAGCTTATGTGCCTCGAGCGTGTTAGTGATTGGGAGTTAGCAAAAAGGACAGGAAAAAAGGCTGATATCTCACCCGAGACACCAGCCTATAAAAAAGTTATTTGATTTTGTATCGTGAGTAAGAAAAACTGAGCAAAATTCGCTCAGTCCGTATCACTAAATGCTCAGATTTACGCTTCCTCTAGTAGCTATTATGGAATAATAGCTACTGCTTGACCACCACTCCGGCTGCCCACTTCCCTTTCCGT
>NZ_JAWDHA010000030.1:0-46258 GCF_034190895.1 Virgibacillus sp. M23
GGAAAGGGAAGTGGGCAGCCGGAGTGGTGGTCAAGCAAGCAGTAGCTATTATTCCATAATAGCTACTAGAGGAAGCGTAAATCTGAGCATTTAGTGATAAGGACTGAGCGAATTTTGCTCAGTTTTTTTTATCCCACATATATCTGTCAGTAATTGTTCGATTGGTTCAAAGGCCTTTAATCATCCCCTTGTGGTACTAACAATCAGTGGGGAATAACAATACCCCCACTGATTGAAGTTTCACTTTATTGGATATGTATGTAATGATAAATAATATTAATTACATTAGATAGGTTAGTAAATAATGAGAATCAGACGTTTACAAAATCAGGTGGGTCTGGTTATAGAAGGCGCTAAAGTAGTGATTGCAGATAATGAGAAGAGTAACACATATGAGTGCAGTTACTAGGTTAGGTGTGTACAGAAAGCGCTGATCTCATATGTTCTAAATGTGAACATCAGCGATCTCTAAAGCAGAACCCTTTTTTCAGAGAAGTTTTATTTTATAATATAAAATTATTTGTATTTAAAGTATAATTACAGTACAAAGCTTTACTTAATTGTCTAGTAAAAAGGAAGGTAATTCATGACGGAAGAGAATATAACGCGGATACATATAGGAAATAAAGAATATATCTTAATTGGAACTGCCCATGTTTCTAAGCATAGTGCTGAACAGGTAAAGAATGTGATTGAAGCAGAAAAACCAGATGCTGTCTGTGTAGAATTAGATGAGCAGCGCTTCCAATCGGTTCAAGATGGTAATAGCTGGCGGGAAATGGATATATTTAAGGTAATTAAAGAAAAGAAGGCAACCTTATTATTAATGAATCTTGCGATATCTTCTTTTCAAAAACGAATGGCGAAACAGTTTGGTATTAATCCAGGTCAAGAAATGATTCAAGGCATTAAGTCTGCAGAGGAGAATGATGCAAAACTTGTGTTAGCAGATCGAAATATCCAGATTACCTTTTCGCGAATATGGCATAATATTGGATTAAAGGGAAAAGCAATATTATTAACGCAAGTGATAGCTAGTATCTTCAGTAGGGAGAGTATTTCCGAAGAAGAGTTAGAAAAAATGAAGACACAAGATACTATAAATACCATTTTGCAGGAGTTTACCGATACATTTCCTAAGTTAAAAGAGCCGTTAATCGATGAAAGGGATCAATATTTAGCGCAAAAAATTAAAGATGCCCCGGGTAATAAGGTCGTTGCTGTACTCGGCGCAGCTCATGTCCCAGGAATTAAAGAAGAGATTAAGCGGGAGCACAATTTGCAAAAACTAGCAGAAATTCCACCAAAGTCGAAGATTCCCAAGATTATTGGTTGGTCTATCCCTGTGCTTATTCTCGCTATCATTGCTTATACGTTTTTTGCGAATCCAGCAGCTGGGTGGGAACAAACGCTGAGCTGGGTGATTTGGAATGGAAGCTTGTCCGCAATTGGAGCTTTAATAGCATTTGGTCACCCGTTAACAATTCTTACTGCATTTTTGGTCGCTCCTCTTACTTCATTAAATCCATTGTTAGCAGCTGGTTGGTTTGCCGGCTTTGTTCAGGCCTATATTCGCAGGCCACATGTGCGGGATTTTGAAACACTTTCGGAGGATGTATTCACCGTTAAGGGCTTTTGGAGGAATAAAGTGACAAGAGTATTATTGATTGTGGTTCTTGCTAATTTAGGAAGCTCACTCGGGACTTTTATCGGTGGTGTAGATGTCATCCGTGTGTTTCTAGAGAACCTATAACAGCTTAATGCTGAAAAGGAGTTTGGGATCACAGTGGATAAGGAAGCACGTATTATCGATGATTTGATGGAGAAAATGATTAAAAAAGCAATGGAGCCAGGAGAAAAGCTCCCCTCAGAAAACCAGCTAGCAACTGCCTATCGTGTACCACGAATTACTGCCAGAAAAGCTCTTATGGTACTAGAAGAACGTGGTTATATATACTCTGTGCATGGGAAAGGACGTTTTTTAAAGGAGGCACCTATTCCCATTCAGCTACATTTAACGGGGAAGGTAAGCTTTACAGATAAAATGAGGCAAGCTGGCTACAATCTAACAACAAAGAATGCGTTTTGTAAGAAAATCGATTATGAAGAGAAAATATTCAAGATACTAAAGGCAACCAACCGAAATACCGTTTATCAAATAGGTAGACTTCGCTTGATTGATGATGAACCAATTGCCATTCACCAATCATTTGTAAACGAGTTGAAGTTCCCGCAAATTGCTGAAGATGGCCCTAAGATTAAGTCGATGTTTTCTTATTATCGAGAATTAGGCTATACACAATTTACGAGTAATCAAACATTGCTTAGTATTACGTTCCCTACTTTTTCTGAGCAGCAATTATTATCTTGTAGCAGTATGGTACCACTTATTATCGTGGAAAGTGACTGCTTGGATGTAGAGACAGGGGATGTCCTCGAGTATACGAAAATACTCTACCGGAGTGATAAATTTAAATACGATATTACGATGCAATAGGAACTAGTAACACTCCTTATTTATAGGATAGCTAATAAAAAACTAGATTCGTTTTACTTTACCTCTTTAGATAAACCAATATCTAAAGAGGTATTTTTATCCCATCTATTACTGGCAGTAAGACCCCCACTTTCAATTACTAATGAAATGGGAGATCGCCTGCCAGTAAATGTCTGATTGGTTCAAAGCAAAGACCTCTAGGTCATACCCTTGTGGTACTAACAATCAGAGGGTAATAAACAAAACCCCTACTGATTGAAGGTTCGGGATTTTTAAAATATGTCGTCTTACACATACGATAGGATGGTGAAAATGGATGAAAAACAGGAAAGTAAAGGTACGCTTTCGATGAAAGAGAAAGCAGTTTCGTTTTTACGACTCGTAGCATCAGGGAAAGTCAGGAAAGCGTATAGTAGTCACGTCGGTCCAGGCTTTTGCCATCACCCCCCTTATTTTCGTGGTGATGCTAATTCACTTATGTTAGCAATGGAGGAAAATGCAGCAGAGAATCCTGACAAGCTATTTGAGGCCAAACGTATTATTGGAGATAGCGAATTCGTTGCGGTTCATTCACTTGTCAAACAAAACAAGGATGACCTTGGAGGTGTTGTTGTTCATATTTTCCGTTTCCAGGATGACAAGATTGTTGAATTGTGGGATGTGGGTCAACCCATTCCAGAGGATTCCCCTAATGAGAATGGGGTGTTTTAAACTCCTGAAAATGTGTATACCAAACGCTCTTTTCATCAATTCGGTCTCCTATAATTCGGTAATCTTAAATAGAATTTAGCAAAGATATCTTTAAAAATAAAAACCAGCTAAACCTTCTTCTGTGAAGATAGCTGTTTTTTTGATGTGTGAAATTGTATATACGAAACATGCCGGGATTAAATAGTAAAAATTTAAAATATTGTAAATTTAGTGTAAATTAACAGCGATACGTCTTGTTTTTTATGTATAGCTCGTAGATAATGTGATTGTAATAAAACACCTTAACATTTAAATATAACTTATTTGAAATAAATTTACTACCTAAGGTTTTTATTTTTAAATTATATGTAATATTCAGATAATAAGTTATGGCTAATTTAGGAGGGCTCCATATGAAAATAATCTTAAAGAATATTTCCATGAAATTTGATGATGTAATTGCTGTAGACAAGCTTAATGTAACGATGGAGGAAGGTAGCCTAGTTTCTTTGCTAGGACCAAGTGGATGTGGAAAAAGTACTACCTTGTTCATGTTGGCTGGATTATACCAGCCTACTTCTGGCCAATTATTTTTTGGTGATCAGCTCGTCAATAACATCCCACCAGAAAAAAGAGAAATTGGTATGGTTTTTCAAAATTATGCACTATACCCACATATGACGGTGCTTAAAAATATTATGTTTCCTCTAAAAATGGAAAAGGTGCCAAAGAAGATTGCTATGGAAAAAGCTCGTGATATGGCGTCGCTCGTACATATAGATCACTTATTAGATCGAAAGCCTGGCCAATTGTCAGGAGGACAGCAGCAGCGCGTTGCCATCGCTCGTGCACTTGTAAAAAAACCGAAGTTACTCTTGTTGGACGAGCCATTATCTAATTTAGATGCTCGACTAAGGTTGGAAATGCGTGAAGAGATTAAACGTATTCAACAAGCCACAGGTATTACGACCATTTTTGTGACACATGATCAGGAAGAGGCGTTAAGCATTTCAGATAAAATTCTCTTGATGAAGAATGGCAGATTTCAACAGTTTAGTGGGCCACAAGATATTTATGATCATCCTAAAAACGAATTTGTCGCACAATTTCTCGGGAATCCACCTATTAATCTTTTACCAGCAACTCTCAGTGGAGATAGGTATACCGTTCAGCTCACGGAAACGGGAGAAGTTATTCAACTTCCATACCCAGTTTCAAAGGAAGTTAAGTGGAATGAATTATTGCTCGTTGGTATTCGACCTGAGGATTTATATATAGAAGTCGATGAAAACAAGCAGGGTATTGGAGGAAAGGTGCTTATAGTCGAACGAATTGGTAGGGATAACTTGGTAAGTTTCCTTATAGGTGAACGAAAGGTAAGAGCAATCGTTCCGCTGGATGCCTCCATTACACAAGGACAGCGGGTTAAATTCGGATTACATCCAAATCGCTTTCATATTTTTAGAGAAACAGATGGAGAGAATCTATTAACAGGAAAATCGCTTATAACCAGCCATCAGCATAGTGAGGAGGAAGTAGTTTGAATGAAAGTCCTACTATAAGAAAAACAATAAAAGCATTTTTCTATCTGCTTCCAGCATTGGCGGTGCTTATCGTATTTAACTTATATCCGATTATAAAGTCTTTTATCATGAGCTTTTATACGGATTACGACTATTTTAAAGACGAGGTATATGCTCGTGGGTTCGACAATTATCAGTATATCCTTCAAGATGATGAATTTTGGCGCTCTATGTATAACACGTTGATATATGTGATAGGGGTAGTACCGATTTCCATTCTATTATCATTAGGTATTGCTGTGATGCTAAACCAGAACATCCGTCTCAGAGGATTGTTCCGAACCATTTATTTTGTTCCGTTTGTTACCTCCGTTGTTGCAGTATCTATTGTTTGGCGATGGATTTTCCATACAGAATACGGCGTTTTGAATTATTTCTTAAGCTTTATTGGAATTGACGCGATTGAATGGCTAACAGATCCGCAGTGGGCAATGCCTTCATTAATTATTCTTGCAATTTGGAAGGGGCTCGGCTATAACATTATTATTTTTCTAGCAGGACTGCAAAATGTGAACAAGCAGTATTATTTAGCAGCACAGATAGATGGTGCTTCTAAATGGGAGAGATTTAAAAATATTACAGTACCACTAATCTCCCCGACGACCTTTTTTATTTCTATTATCTCGATTATCAATGCATTCAAGGTGTTTGATGAAGTGTTTGCACTGTTTGGCGGGCAGCCAGGTCCTGCTGGTAGTGCTCAAACCATTGTGTATTACATCTTCAATAGATTTTATGGGGATTGGGACTTTGGCGTTGCTTCTGCTGCCGCGTATATGTTGTTTTTGGTAATCTTTATCTTTACCTTAATCCAGCTATATGTTGGGAAGAAAAAGGTAAATTATTAATAGGGAGGATGCGAAGAAATGGTAAAGAAAGAAGCGATGTCTAAAGGATTTATTTATCTGTTACTAACGCTAGGTGCTTTATTAATGCTCCTTCCATTCGTCTGGATGATTAGTACTTCATTAAAGGCCTCTAATGAAGTTATGATTATGCCTCCACAATGGATTCCTGGAGATTTCCAGTGGGAGAATTATTCGAAAGCTTTTGAGGTTGCCCCGTTTGCGCGCTATGCCTTTAATAGTTTTTTTGTATTGATTGCAAGTACGCTAGGTGAATTAATAACGACCATTTTGGCAGCCTATGCTTTTTCGAGAGTTCAATTTTATGGGAAAAATATCATTTTTGCCATACTACTAGGAACCATGATGGTTCCAGGAGAAGTACTATTGACACCAAATTTTGTTACGTTGGTAAACCTAGGTTGGATTGATCAATATGAAGCTTTAATTGTTCCATGGCTTGCAAGTATATTTTCGATTTTTTTATTACGTCAGTTCTTTCTTGGAATTCCCCAAGAACTTTCCTATGCTGCCAAAATTGACGGTTGCAGTGATTTCAAGTTTCTTTGGACAATCATGGTACCACTTGCAAAGCCTGCGCTAATAACCATTGTAATACTAAAAGCAATTGGTAGCTGGAACGCATTCCTTTGGCCATTAATTGTGACTAATTCAGAGGAAATGCGGACACTTCCAGTAGGCTTGACTGCTTTCAGTACAGAAACAGGTACTGTCTATGAATTATTAATGGCTGCTTCGACTATGATTATTCTGCCGATGATCATTTTATATATTATTTTGCAAAAGTACATTATTGAAGGGGTAGCAAAGGCTGGTTTAAAAGGATAAGTTCGACTATCGGTGTGATGGAACCTCGAGCTTTACGTTCTAAAGCAGGGGCGGGTAGGTAGGTGCTAATTGTTCAACTTACTTCTGTTAGAGGAATCAATGCTCTACAGAGTGACGTTTTTACAATATAAAATACATAATGATGGAGGGTATAATATGAAAAAGTTTTTATTCGTTTTGCTTGTAGGTCTAATCGCAATTAGCTTAGTAGCATGTGGGAATGCTGAGAAACCAAATGAGGACAAGAAAAAAGAAACGGCTTCTGTTCCAGAAGAGCTAACAGGTCCAGTAGAAATTGAATTTTGGCATGCTATGACAGGTGGTCTAGAGGAGACGTTAAAAACAATGACAGATGAATTTAATCAGTCTCAGGATAATATTACGGTAAAGCTTGTTAGCCAAGGATCGTACGATGATTTGTCAAAAAAATTAATGGCTTCTGCTAAAGCAGAAAACGCGCCCGTCATGGCACAGGCTTATGAAGACTGGATGACGCAGTACATTGAGAATGATTTAATCACTGACCTAACACCATATATGGAACATAAGCAGCATGGTTGGTCTAAAAATGAATTAAACGATATTGTTTCGGTTTTCCGTGAAGCGAATACATGGGAGGACAAGATGTATGGTGTCCCATTTAATAAGAGTACTGAAGTTCTTTACTACAATACAGACATGCTAACAGAAAAGAATCTAGAGATACCAGCAACCTGGGAAGGTTATCAGGCTGCAGCAAAAGCACTTACAACGAATAAAGACGGTAAGCAAGTGGTTGGATTAGGCTTTGAGAATTCAATAGGGCTATCCTTCCCAACGTATGTGCGCCAAGCAGGAGGCAAAACAATCGATGGTGCAGTGGATGAAGTAACCTTCAATACTCCAGAAGCCAAAACAGCGCTTGAATTTTTAAATGGGATGATTGCAGAAGGTACTGCCAGGCTTGCTGGAGAAGATGGTTATATGTCGAGTCCATTTGGTCGGGGAGACGTTGCAATGTATGTAGGATCATCAGCTGGAATATCCTTTGTTGGTGCTGAAGCGGAAGGAAAGATCAACTGGTCTGTAGCACCATTACCTAAAGGTAAAGCAGCAGCAACGGCTTTTCAGGGTACCAATTTAGCTATATTTAATTCTGCAACCGACGAAGAAAAGCTTGCTGCTTGGGAGTATATGAAGTTTCTAACAAGTACGGAACAGACTGTTTTTTGGGCAAAATCCACTGGTTATGTGCCAGTACGTACGTCTGCATTAGAGACGGATGAATGGAAAAAGTATGTAGAGGAAAATCCAGCCTATGGAGTAGCAGCTTCCCAATTTGATGCTGGCTACTATGATCCCCATATCAAAGGGAAGTCTGGTATAAATGAAGCTTTGAATAAGGAGATCCAATCCGTATTATTACAAGAAAAGTCAATTGAAGATGGACTAAAGGACTTGCAAAAATCGGCACAGGATGCTGTAGATAAAGCAAATTAGTAGGTTTAAGCAAAAAGTGGAAACATTAAAAGTATATGGGCAAGGTAGGAGCTGAACAGCCTCCTCCTTGAAATTATAAGAAGGTAGGCGAGTAGGTTGAAAGAAGCATGTAATCACACAAAAATCCGCTTTTGGGGAGGACTGCGTACGATTGGCGGTACAATTGTATCCATTGAATACAAAGAGAGTCGTGTAATTTTTGATTTTGGTTTAATCTTTAGTCCAGATACCAGTATGTTGGATGAGAAAATAAAAGAGCGATCAAGCAAGATCGTGAAGGATTACCTGAAACTCGGATTGATACCACCGATAGATGGTATCTATCAGGCTGAAGATCTCGAGGGATTAGCTGATCCTCTTCCAGAAGAACGGGACGCAAGGCATACAGCTGTGATTGTTTCTCATTTACATTTGGATCATATGGGAGGCGTGGGTATGCTGTCACCACAAATTCCTGTCTATTTCACAGAGGACTCCTTGAAATTGTATCGGTCATTGGAAGTAGTAGGGGAAGCCGTAAAGGGGCATAAACCAAGCCTTCGTGCTTGTACATATAATGAGACGTTTCAAATTGGCGAGATTTGTATTACGCCAATTCGGGTTGATCATGATGTCATAGGTGCCTGTGGTTTTCATGTGCAGACACCAGATGGAGCCGTATTTTACACCGGTGATTTTCGTCTTCATGGAAAAAATCCTCAATGGATGGAAACCGCGATCGAAAAAGTGAAGGACCGAGGCTTTGATGTACTCATCATGGAAGGAACAACATTACGGGGAATCGAAGAAAGGAAACAGCCAATTATTGCTGATCGAGCATTGCCTACGAGCTTAGTAAAGGAAGCTAGTATTGCTGGTCATATGATGGAAATCTTACAGGAGACAACCGGTCTCGGGTTATTTAATATCTATCACCGCAATATTGAACGTTTAAAAACAATGCTGGAAGTTGCCAATCTAGCTAAGCGAAAGCTTGTGTTTGAATTAGAAACAGCATATATAGCTGAACAATTTCTCGGCAAAAGGAATTTTTCAGTATATCTTCCAGCAAATACGAAGCATGAGAGCATCATAGGGACATTACCTGGTTGGAAGGAGGATTTAATGAGTCGCTATGAAACAGTGGATGCAAGCGTTATTAACAGAAATCCATCGGCGTATTTATTACAAATGAGTTATGAAAATTCATTAGAGCTATTTGATTTACATGTGAGTCAAGGAGTGTATCTTCACTCTAACGGTACACCTTTAGGAGATTACGATCCGGCTTATCATCATCTGATAAATTTATTGAATATGCTTGGTGTGCCAAGATTTTTAGCAGGTACTGGAGGGCATGCCATTCCGCAGCATTTAAAGTATATATTGGAGAGGTTGAACCCAAAAACATTGATCCCGTTACATAGTTTTCATCCCGAACGACTCATTCCAGACCATGGTCGGCTAGTAATGCCTGAATATGGGGTAACGTATGTATTGAAAAATAATGAACTCTATAAATCTAACGGTTGAGACCGGGAATAGCATTAGTATTTCCGGTCTTTTTGTTTGTCTCGTTTTATCCCACATCTAACTGGCAGTTAGACCTCATCTAATTTGAAGCTTCACTTTATGTGAAAATAGTATCCTTTGGTATGCTGTTTTGTTATATGGACTAAAGGTCATCTGTCTTCGTTCGTTTACATGATAAAGGATTCCTTTACAAATTCTTTACGATATTTTAAAACACAGCAACTTGGCAACAAGTTACGATGGGTTTGTAAAGGAGGGTGCATGAAATGAAGAGGCGCAGAAGAACCGAAATTCTTATTCAAGATGATACAACATTGGCAAAGCAGCTCGCAGAAGGCCTTTTACAGAACTATACTTATCGGGAAATTGTCGCTCCGCACTACGGATTAACGATGGTTAAGATGCGAGAGTCGGCTAAGAACTCCTTATTCTATATTGGCGAAGTACTTGTAACAGAAGCAAAAGTAGAAATCAATCAGCATGTCGGCATTGGTGTTGTCCAGGGAATGGAAGACGAATTAGCATTACAGCTTGCCATTATCGATGCTGCTTACAATGCCAATTTACCGCAAACGAAGGAATGGCATGATTTACTTCTACAGGCAGAGGCCGAAATAACGATGAAAAAAGCTAAAAAACAGGCAGAACTATTTGAAACAAAGGTAAACTTTGAAACGATGGACAATTGAGTTGAAGCTAATAGGGAAGTCTCAAAAGGTACAGGTAGACACAACGACTAGAAGATACCAGACTCCTGGGAAAGAGTTATCGTACGGAACGAGTAGTTGTTGACCGGTAGCAATCAGTGGCGGATAAACAAAACCCATACTGATTGAAGTTTCAGTTTATTCAAAATAGGGGATTAGGGGAGATTGTATGGCTATAGATCAAGTGCATGATTTACAGCAAGTATATAGGAAGATCTTGTATAGTATGTCTCGACCTGGTGACATTTCAATTCTTCGAGAACAGGCAGAGCAGGTGGATTATCAATTACCATGTTATGATGCTACTTTACTTAGCGCAATGGCTTTATTAGATGGAGAGGTTTCCTTTCATCTTATATCAGAAAAACAGCAGCAGGTTGGCGGAAAAATATCGGAATATACCTTAGCAAAGCAAGCACCTGCTGATAAGGCAGATTATATTATCGTTTTACAGGATGCAACGGAGCTATCCATCTTACAGGCGATCTATCAGTGTAAAATAGGTGATTTAATTGATCCCCAAAATTCCAGCACGTGGATCATCGAAACACCAAAACTTTCGAATACGGCTGAATTGAAATTAATGGGACCCGGTATTAAAAATGAGGTCAAGCTGTTTACGGGCATTTATACAAAAGCATGGCAAGCTCGTAAGGAACGAATAAATGAGTACCCCTTAGGCATCGATCTGATTATAACAGATGCGCAGGCACATATCGTTTGTATCCCTAGAACGACTACAGTTGAAATTACGGGGGTGGAATAAATGGGGTATGTAGCAGTTAAAGGTGGAACAAAGGCGATTGAGGCTTCGATTAAACGATTAACCTATGAACGTTTAAAGGAAAGTGAGATTATTGAGGTTAAAACGATAATGGCAACAATGCGATCCCTAGTTGATCAAGTTATGTCGGAGAGTAGCTTGTATTCTCCCTTTCTAGCAGCATTATCCATCAAACAGGCTGAGGGAAGTATGGAAGAGGCCGTTTTTATTATGCGAGCACATCGATCAACCTTGCCTAGACTATATTACAGTCAAACCGTAGAATCGGAGTCAATGTTTGTTGAGCGTCGTATCTCTGCAAGCTTTAAAGATATTCCTGGGGGGCAATTGCTAGGAGCAACCACAGATTATACACATCGATTATTGGATTTTTCTTTATTGGATGAGCGTGTTAAGCAGAATGAAGAATGGGTAAAGGCTTATGAACTGGAGCTTGCAAACATAAAAGCTACGGATAAGGTTAGCTATTTCCCTAAAGTGGTGGAATATCTAAGAAAAGAAGGGTTATTTGATACCTATGAGGCTGATGATACGAAACCGGTTGATATCACGAAGGAAAACCTTCCATTCCCTGCTCCAAGAAGTGCAAGGCTGCAAGTATTAACTCGTGGTCAAACAGGAGCGGTAACTGCATTGGGATATGCATCTTTACGGGGATATGGGCAAGTACATCCAACCGTTGGAGAAGTACGTGTGGGCGCACTACCTGTCTATGTTGACCAGCCGAATGGTACAGGACAGAATCATGAAGATCCATATTATATTGGGGAAATTAAAGTTTCGGAAGTGGAGTCGTTTGTACCAGTATCAACGAAAAACCAAAAGAATGAAGCGGAATTGGAATTTGAAATCGGATATGGTGTTTGCTATGGCCAAAATGAAACGAAGGCAATTGCAATGAGTATTTTAGATCAATGCTTGGAGCATCCTGAATCCAATTTTCCTACACATGATGAAGAGTTTGTACTGCTACATATTGACTCTGTTGAGTCTACTGGTTTCATTTCACATTTGAAGCTACCACATTATGTGACCTTTCAGTCTAAGCTGGATAGTGTTCGTGAAGTGAAAAAGGAGGGGAAAGAGTAATGAAAACAATGACACACTTTGCCTTTTTCGATGAAGGTTCTAAAAAGGAGATTCGTCGCGCCACGTTAAAAGCAGTCGCTATTCCAGGCTATCAAGTCCCTTTTGCTTCGAGAGAAATGCCGATAGCAAGAGGCTGGGGGACAGGAGGACTTCAGCTTACCCTATCCTTAATCGGCAAGACAGATATCGTAAAAGTAATTGATCAGGGGGCTGATGAATCCGTAAACGCTGTTAGCATTAAGAAGTTGGTGCAACAAACAACCAATGTAGCACTAACGGAGAACACAGAAGCAGCATCACTTATACAATCAAGGCACCGAATCCCGGAAGTACCATTAACGAAGGAGCAAATACTTGTATTGCAAGTACCAACTCCAGAACCACTTCGACAAGTGGAAGCTAGTGAATATATAACCAAAAGATTACATGCGGAAGATGAATATAGTGGAGTATGGCTGCTTTTGTTTGAACAAATTATGAAGTACGGAAAGACAGCAACAGGGGCGGATCATCCGGTTTATGTGAATGGGCGTTATGTAATGGCCCCTAGCCCAATTCCGAGGTTTGATAATCAGAAATTGCATTATTCTGAAGCTCTTATTCTTCTGGGTGCAGGGAGAGAGAAGAAAATTTATGCTGTCCCGCCATATACAGATGTAAATTCACTTGCGTTTGAGGATTATCCTTTTACAGTGGAATCCTTTGCCGATCATACATGTTATTTATGCGGTGCTGATGATGTGTTTCTCGATGAGCTAATCGATGAAACTTCTGGTAAGAGCTATTATCAATGTAATGATACAAGCTATTGTGTCGATCGGTTAAATTCACTGAAGGAAAAGGAGGCTGCACCCACTCATGCATGAACAACCAATCTTATGCGTTCGGAATTTAAATAAACAATTCGGTGGTGGTTGTCAGGATTGTAGAGAAACGTCCACTCGAAAACTAGAGAGAAATTATTGCTCCACATGTGGGACGGTATATGCTTGCCAGGATATATCCTTGGAATTATTCCCTGGTGAAATCCTTGGGATTGTAGGAGAAAGTGGCAGTGGAAAATCTACGATGATGCAGTGCTTATATTTTGATGAGCCAGTTACTTCCGGAGATGCATATATTCATGATGTTGAATTGGAAGGGCAGAATGTATTTAATCTGTCTTCACAAAAGAAACGATATATTCGTAATCATAAATACGGAATGGTCTATCAAAATCCGGTAAAAGGATTAAAAATGAATTTTTCTACCATGGGTAATATTGCAGAAAAACAAATTGCTGCAGGTAATCGTAACGTTACAACGATGGAGAGGACGGGTAGTGAGTTGTTAGAAAATGTCCATATCCCATTGTTTCGAGCGAAGGAGGAGCCACGTAATTTTTCCGGTGGTATGCAGCAGCGTGTTCAAATTGCAAAAGCACTTTCGAATAATCCGCCCATTCTATTTCTCGATGAAGTTACAACAGGTCTTGATTTGTCCGTTCAAGCAAATGTATTGGACTTGATTAAGAGGATTCAAAGAGAATCTGGAATTAGTATGATCGTTGTATCGCACGATCTAGCAGTTATTCGAATGCTGGCAGATCGCACAATTGTCATGCTGAACGGAGCCATCATTGAACAAGGGCTAACAGATCAGATTATGGAAGATCCACAACATGCGTACACGCAACGATTGGTTTACTCATTATTATAGGAGGGATAGCTACGGTGTATATTATTCATAATGGAAAAGTGATTACAGAAGAAACGATTTTAGAAGGATATGCTGTTGTTGTGGAAGGTGATCATATCCAAGCGATTATTCCTGAAGAAAGCATTAATGAATATAAAGCTGCAGACCACATAAACGCAAATGGTGGGTATATTTCACCTGGATTTATTGATATTCATTCTGATTATATTGAGACAATTGCTTCTCCACGGCCAACGAGTATGATGGATTTCCATATTAGCTTACGTGAGGCCGAAAAAATACTAATTAGTCATGGAATAACGACGATGTTCCACTCGCTTTCCTTCTATCGTGAGGATGTATTTACACATAAGCCAATGCGTTATCCAGAGAATGTGCAGCGCATGGTAGATGCTATTGCAGCTACTCATAATGAGCTTCATTTAATCCGCCATCGACTGCATGCGCGGTTTGAGATTGATAATGTTTCAGAAGTTGATCGACTGATTCAAAATATAAACGATGATAAAGTCCATTTATTGTCTTTTATGGATCATACACCTGGGCAAGGACAGTATCGTGATTTAGAGGTATACAGACAAACCCTTCAGGGATATCGTGCATTATCAGATGATGATGTACAGACAATTATTTTAGAACGTCAAAATATGAAATGCTTGTCGATCGATCAAATAAAAGAAATAGCTGACATAGCTTTAGCAAAGGGAATAGCTGTAGCCTCGCATGATGACGATAATGTGGAGAAGCTGGATTTAGTAGCTTCATTTGGAACCACAATTAGCGAATTTCCAATAACCCTTGATATTGCCAAAAAGGCTAGAGAATTAGGGCTAAAGACAATTGCTGGAGCTCCTAATGTAATGCTTGGAGGTTCTCATTCTGGCAATCTATCTGCTGCTGAGGCAATTGCTGAAAACAGTATTGATATTCTTTGTAGTGACTATTATCCAGCAGCATTATTACATGCCATCTTTACATTAAGTGAGTCGTACAGCAATGATTTACACGAGATGTTTATGAAAGTCACGCTTAATCCTGCTAAAGCCGTACGCATGGATGGAGAGATCGGCTCTATTAAGGCTGGAAAGAAAGCAGACATTATCATCATTGAACGGATGGATGATGGGTATCCAATGCTGACAGCTACGATGGTAAATGGAGCGTTAATTACAACGACAAACTACCGTACCAATTAAAGACGTAGGAGTAAGGAGGAATGAGCCGATGGCATTATTAGAGGTTAAGAATTTCGGTAAGCAATTTACGATTCATCATCTGGGGAAAACGATGCAAGCTGTGGAGAACATTCATTTTTCTTTGGATAAAGGTGAATTTATAGGGATTGTTGGCAAAAGTGGGAGTGGCAAATCTACTATTTTAAAAAGTATCTACCGAACCTATCTGCCCGATACTGGAAATATAGTATATGATTCAAATCGGTTCGGAAAGATTGATTTAGCGAAGGTAACGGAGAGAGAAATGCTGTATTTGCGAAAGCATGAAATCGGCTATGTATCTCAGTTTTTGAATGTCATGCCTCGTACAACATCTAGACAGCTCATAGAAAAAGCGTTACTAGAAATGGAGGAACCAGCAACTATTGCCAAGACTGAGGCTGAGAAAGCATTAAAGCATTTTGAATTGGATCGAAAATTATGGGATGCGTATCCCAATACGTTTTCAGGCGGAGAGAAGCTTCGATTAAATATTGCAATCGCAACAGTGAAGAAACCAAGGTTACTGCTACTTGATGAACCTACTGCAAGTTTAGATCAGCAATCAAAAGTGAAGGTACGTGAGATTATCGAGAAACTAAAAGCAGATGGTACTACATTAGTCGGTATTTTTCATGATATCGAATTTATGGATGGGCTTTGCGATAAGGTGTACGATATGAAATCTAGTCCTGTACCTCTACAGGAGGAAGGTGTTCTATGTGAAGGCTGATCTCCATGTTCATAGTACATACTCCGATGGGGCAGATTCTGTTTATGAAGTTCTACAAAAAGCAGCTAATCATGGGGTCAATTACGTAAGCTTTGTGGATCATGACAGTACGATGGGGCTGGGGGAAAAACAAGTGCTTGGTGCCGAACTAGGGATAAAAGTGATTCCTGGAATAGAAATATCAGCATATGATTTTAAGCGTAAACGAAAGGTTCATATCCTTGGTTATCATTACCATGAACAGGCTAAACATATTGAAGCACTTTGTCGGCCTGTACGAGAAAGGCGTAGAAAACATACTCTTTGGCAAATCGAGCAACTAAAGCGTGTAGGCTATCGATTGGATCAACAAGCTATTATTTCGTCGGCTCTACCTAGTCTAACAGTTTATAAACAACATGTTATGAATTATTTAACAAAATCTGCTTACACTTCTGAAGCATATCAACAACTATATCAAAGTCTGTTTAAAGGTAATGGACCTGCTTCTGGAGATATTGAGTATGTGGATGCGTTTGATGCGGTGAAAGCCATTGTAGCAGATGGTGGAATTGCAGTGGTTGCACATCCCGGCCAACTTCATTCGTATGATATCATTCCTGAACTAGTCGAGGTTGGGTTAGGTGGCATTGAAAGGAATCATCCAGATCATACGAAAGTAGATCATCAACATGTGGAAGAACTAGCTAACACATATCAACTCATAATGACAGGTGGAACAGATTATCACGGTGCATTTGGTACTCCAATCACTGTAGGATCTATCGTTAGTCCTCAGATTCCGATTGAACGAACGGTTAATTATTAAGGGTATGTAAACAAGCTTAAATAATAGTTAAAAAAATGTAAATATAAACTATTTTTAGATTATTTATGTTTCAATGATATAGGACAAATCAATAGAATCGTGAATGCTATCCCCCTGTTTCGTCTATTGGCTTGTCAGATAATCTATGGATGAGGAGCGTTAAGGATGAAAAAAACAATAACGAGGATTGCTGTTTTGCTTTTATTAGCTATTGCTGCGGTTGGTTGCTCGACAGGTAATGCCAACGGAGAGGCTGAAGTTGATGATGTGATTGATATTGTTTGGTATCCAAATGAATCTGGTGAGGATTTGAAATCATCTCGTGATGAAATTGGTAAGGTAATTGCAGACGCAACCGGAAAAGAAGTAGAGCATCACTTAACGACAGATTATGCCATTGCTATTGAGACTTTGGTGAATAATAATGCAGATGTTGCCTTCATGGGGGCACAGGGATACATTGAGGCCAATAAAAGTAATGACGCTATTCAACCTTTAGTTGTTCCTACAGGCCCATCAGGAACATTAGATGATGCGGTATACCATAGCTGGTTAGCGGTAAACATTGATGATCAGGAGAATTACAAAAAGGATGGAGAATTTTCACTTGATACCATTGCTGACAAAAAGTTTTCCTTTGTATCAAACAGTTCTACCTCAGGATTTAAAGTACCTTCTTCAAGTATATTAGCACATTTCACTGAACAGGATGAATATGCAGATTTAACGGAAGAAGATCTAATGGAAGCTGGTCCACTGTTCTCTCAAGTATTGTTTGGGAATTCTCATCAGGGATCTGCGGTGAATTTATTATCGGGTAATGCAGATGTTGCTGCATTTTGTGATACATGTGTAGAAAATTACGTGGAGGTTGCGGAAGGTGAAGAAAATACAGTAGGTTCTGTTTATCGCGTGAAGGACGATGCTGCAGAACCATTTAATAAGGTAACAGATAGCGAATTTACACTAATGAGTGTAACCCCAGTATTAAATGCGCCCTTTGCTGCAAATATGGATACGTTAGGTGAAGAAGATTATAAAAAATTACAAGAGGTTCTAACC
The DNA here is from genome assembly GCF_034190895.1 of Virgibacillus sp. M23. Taxonomy (NCBI): domain Bacteria; kingdom Bacillati; phylum Bacillota; class Bacilli; order Caryophanales; family Bacillaceae; genus Virgibacillus; species Virgibacillus sp. M23. The sequence continues at coordinate 17,551 of NZ_JAWDHA010000030.1, forward strand.
TCAGATGAAGTTGCGAATAACCAAGGAATTTTTGTACCAGAGGATTCGGAAGACTCCGCATTATTCTTCAAATCCGATAAGGAACGATTCGCGCCAGTAGAGGATGCTTGGTTTGATCCAATACGTGAAATTTCGAAGTAAGATTGGTGGATAGATGATGGTTGAAAGAGTATGCACCTTTTTCTGGGCATACTCTTCATTTTACAAATGGAAGGGAGAAGCTATCATGTCATTGTTGCAAGTAGTTGGTCTTGGGAAATCGTACGATACAGAAACAAAGGTATTAGAGAATGTGAATTTTGATATAGAAGCTGGTGAGTTTGTATCCATCATTGGTCCTTCAGGAGCTGGAAAATCAACATTGCTTCGATGTATCAATCGGATGGTGACAATTAGTGAAGGAAATGTCCTATTCGATGGTGCTAATGTGGGAACTCTTGGAAAGAAACAGTTACGACGACTACGGACAAATATTGGGATGGTATTTCAACATTATAATTTAGTACCTCGTTTAACCGTAATTGAAAATGTCCTTCACGGGCGTTTTGGATATAAAACAACATTGCAGGGGGTCTTAGGTAGATTCACGGAACAAGAAAAAAAGCGTGCCTTTTATCTTCTGCAAAAGCTAGGCATTGAAGAGCATGCTTATAAGCGCTGTGACCAACTAAGTGGAGGGCAGCAGCAACGAGTGGGAATCGCCCGCGCGCTTATTCAAGATCCAAAGCTTGTACTATGTGATGAACCAATAGCTTCACTTGATCCGAATGCTTCCAAGGTTATTATGGACCATCTGAAATCAATTACTTCCGAGCTGGGTATTACCTGTATGGTGAATTTGCATCAAGTGGAAGTAGCTCAACAATATTCGGATCGCATTATTGGTCTAAATCAAGGGAAAGTTGTATTCGACGGTTCCAATCACCAATTAACAGATGATCGAATTAATCGTATTTATGGAACACAAACAAGAGAATTAATTACGGTGTGAGGAGAAATCGACTGTGAATCAAAAAGTGATGCAAAAACGAAAATGGCAATCTACTTTGTTTCTATTAATTATTATAGCTGTCACGTATCTTTCAGCTGTCATAACTAACTTTAATTTTGTGGATGGCTTAGCCGCTTTTCCTGCCGCTATCGGCTGGATCATCTCCAATTTGTTAATTACACAAGAGTCATTGGAACGACTGCCAACCATTCTAGAAAAGCTAAACGAGACTGTATTCATGTCTATTGCAGCAACCACAACAGCTGCAGTTATATCGATATTTTTAGGATTAATGGGATCTAAAACAACAAGCTTGAACGGAATATTAAGTGTAGTGGCTCGATTCATTGCAGCTGTTTCAAGAAATATCCCCGTTGTTGCATGGGCGCTGATTTTGCTTCTGTCATTTGGACAAAATTCGGTAACGGGTTATTTAGCTTTGTTTGTCGGGACGGTCGGTTTCTTAACTCGAGCTTTTATCGAATCCATTGATGAAGCTAGTCAAAGCTCTGTTGAAGCATTGACGGCTACTGGAGCGACGTATTTTCATATTGTCAATAAAGCGGTCATTCCACAATGCTTGCCTCAGATGATTAGCTGGATTCTATTCATGATCGAAACCAATATTAGAAGTGCAACACTGGTAGGTATTCTAACTGGTACGGGAATAGGCTATACCTTTGATATGTATTATAAGTCGATGAACTACAATGCGGTAGCGCTTGTGACATTTAGTATTGTCATCGCAGTGATCATCATTGAACTAATCTCAAATTATATACGGAAGGTGATTTTGTAATGGAAACTATAACAAAGCCAACGTATATGAAGCGAAAAAAAGATGGCAGTATTTCTCTTAAATCTGGTAGTAAGTCAGAGCGAGTAATGCGCTGGACAATAATTTTATTTATTCTATTGACGATTGTAGGCTTTCTATTCTTTGATTATACGGGTCTGCATCTAACTACTGCCATTACAGAGACGGCATATAATTTGAAAGTAATGTTTCTAGAGCCTGCCTTAAATCACTTTAGTTGGGGAGAAGCACTTTATCAAATAGGGATTACACTTGGGTTAGCAGTTCTTTCAACCGTGCTTGGAGCAGTTATTGCTCTCTTTCTTTCGTTGATGGCGGCTACAAATCTGTCCAAAGAGTGGATTTCTAAAATTGTTCGGATTATCGTTGCCTTTATTCGAGCAGTGCCCACCGTTCTCTGGGTCTTGATTTTTGCAATTGCAGCAGGATTAGGTAGTGAAGCTGCGGTCCTTGGTATGCTCTTTCATTCCATTGCTTATCTTGTAAAAGCTTTTTCAGAAGCATTTGAAGAAGTAGATAAAGGAATACTGGAAGCATTGCGAGCTACCGGGTCGAATTGGTGGCATGTAGTAATGCATGGTGTGCTTCCTTCCACATTTACATATTTATTATCATGGACGTTTTTACGTTTTGAAATTAACTTTTCAGTTGCTGTAGCGATGGGAGCTGCTGCTGGTGCAGGTGGTATTGGGTTTGAGTTATTTATGGCCTCCGGTTTTTATTTTGACTTGAGTGAGGTTGGATTTATTACGTATGCTATTCTTCTCATAGCCATTATTTTAGAAGTATTATCGACGCGGCTGAAAAAAAGATATTTTCCTGCTTCTGTACGTCACTAAATAATTTTAATGTAGCATCATCAAGCTTGGCGGTCTTCCAAAATGGGAATGACTGCCGAGCTTTTTTTGTTTTAGCCTAGGAAATGCCCAAGTGGATAAATATGGGCGTGTTGAACCGCGTCCATCACCAGCGCCCAGAAACGGTGCGACTTCACGAATCGCCCTAATCTAAGTCATTTCGGCTCGTAAGCTCACCGTGATTTCCTTATCTCCGTTGACTCGCTCTAAACGCTACGTTTCTATTCGGGCGTTTGCGCTTTTGTTCAATGATCCATCTGACTTTTCCGGGCATCTTTTTGTATCACCCGGATAAAAGCGTTGAACAAAAGCGTATTAGCTATAGATATAGAGTTTCTAAATCGATAAGTTAGAATAAAACATGCATTTGTCGGTGTGTATCTTACAAATAATCTGAATAAAAAGTTAAGCTATAAAATAATGGAACTGACGTAAAATTGATATTAATTGGTATTTAGAATTCAACTCCCTTTATCGGAATAAATAATCATATAATTACAGTTCCATATGCTTAATTTGAATTACCTTGTTCTCTTAACTTATGTCTTAAAGGCCTGTAAAGTAAAATTCCCACAGCAATAAACAATACTGCTGTCAGGTTTAGTAAAAGAACTGTACCAATAAAATTAAAAATGGTTGCTAAAGCCATTCCGGCTAAAGTAGCCAAGGCTATCATTGTATTATACGAGCCAAAAACACGACTTAGGTAATCTTCAGGAACATGCTCCTGAAGTAATGTTTCTAACCTTACACTAAATATGATATTAGGCACTCCTAGTAGAACATTTAGGATTAAAACGATTAACAGATACGGTAAATTGAACATGAAAAGAAACATAATTCCAGTAAGCAACAAACTGATCATAATAAGTGGAAATGGGTTTACCTTTTTATTTAATTTTAACAATAAATAGCCACCTATTAATCCACCGACTCCTTCAGCTGATTCTATCCAACCAAATTCAACTGAACTTTCACCCATTACATCTAATACATAGGGTACAAATAGGACATTGATCATACCTTGAGCAAGCCAAGTAATAGATGACATCCAGAAAATGACTAGAAATAATTGATTTTTTCGAACGATTTTAATACCCTTCCACCAGTCATTCCAAAACTTTAACCATTTTACCATTAGTGTCGATTTTTCTTTGGATTCTGCTTGTTTAACAACTGATAATGTGATTAATGATATAAGGATGCTTGAGATGATGTATGATAATATATCAATTGCAATTGATATATGAAGTCCACCGATACCTAGTAATGCACCACCTAAAGAAGGGCCAACAAGACGGATAATATTGTCACTTACAATTGTGATTGAATTAGCATCAACGATGTGCTCTCGTTCTACAATATCTACCATCAATGAACGGTGAGCTGGCATAAATACAGTGCCAATCATGTTTTGAATAAAAACAATCAAAAAAAAGACCCAGAGGTGATCGGCAGGAATGACAAATAAGCCACACAATATGATCCCACGAATTAAATCCGTAAAGACCAATGTCCATTTTTTATTTAATCTCTCAACAATAGTCCCTGCAATGGAACCAAAGAAAAGTCGTGGAATCATCTGAGTTATAAACATCGTACCAGTTGCGATAGTTGATCCTGTCAGATTATGTATGTATAGAGGCAAAACAATTAATAAAATCCAATCACCCAACGCCGAAGTTTGGCGGGCAGCCCAAATGAACAGGAAATTCTTTTGACGAAGTAAGTGTGTAACCACAATACATCACCTCGCTTTCATAAGATAAATTATTAATATTTTAGGGAAACTTTTACGTTTAAGAAGAATATTAGTGTTAAATACTAAAATGTGCTACGAAGTTTAACCAAGGTACTTTTGTGAAGAGCAAAATAATGTTAGTTAAGCTTAGTGCCCCAATCATATAAAAACCTCCTTATCTATATGATAGGAGGTAGTATATGAATCAGTGACCTATGCAATGTTTCCAAGCCTCGGCCTGTAACGCTTTCCCCTTTTTATCAAAACGCCAAAAAGTAGGAATTAATACCTTATGGGTTAAAGTCTGTCTAGGAGTTATATTAAATGACAATGTTCGTGACTCTTCTTCCAAACTTTCAACTAACATCTCATTAGGTGAAAGTTGAAATTCACGATGTACAATACAAAGACCAAAAATATCTTCCAGACCAAGTTCTATTAATGTACTAGAAAATTCATTGAGAAAATCATAACTATTCCTAAGTGTTAGTTCATTATTGATTGATTCCTCTGTTAATGTATTAACTTTAACAAATTCTAGGGGATGCCAAAGAAGATTCCCATTTTTATTTTTAGATAGCTTCCATGTAAAAGGAATAACTTCATCATTATTAAGATTGGATAATGGTTTTATTACGGAACTATTGTCTCTGACTTCCTTAACTAATTGTTCTCCATCTCTAACACGAAAATGTCTATGAGCCATTGTAATACCAACTACATCTGTAAGTCCATGGCGATGGACTACTTCTCCAAGTTTTAGTAAATACTCTTCTGCTCCTTTATCCCAAAAACGTTTTCTAGCGATGTCTAATTCATTTAAATTGTCGAATACTGTGCTGTCATAATTTGTTAACATAGTCTACTGAATTTTTAAATTAGTCAAACATCATGCAAATAATAGCAAAGTTACTTTAAATAGTCAATGTTTAATTATAATTTTGACAACAAAATATTATGTGATTTACTACATTATTTTAAATCTCAAAGTAATTTATTAATTTATACGAATTAAAAATATAGCTCCTTTACAGGCATAATATTAGACAAGAAAAGGTTTTAACTTACCGGCATCATAAAAAACAATTAAGCATAGGCTATAGTAATCAGACACTGGATGGAGGAATAACATGGATATTCTTAGCAAAATGAAGCAGCATCGCGAAGAAGAACAGCTTCTGAAGTGGGAAGGGACGTTCGCGGAATATCTGGAGATCATTAAAGAAAGGCCAGAGGTGGCTCAAACTGCTCATTCACGGATTTATAATATGATTAAGTGCTCTGGTTTAACTGAAAAAGACGGTAAGAAGATGTATGATTTTTTTGGTGAAGAGATTTTCGGGCTTGAAGAAGCGATTGAAAGATTGGTAGAAGAGTATTTTCATCCTGCAGCTAAACGTCTAGATGTACGTAAGCGTATTTTATTATTAATGGGGCCTGTAAGTGGTGGGAAATCGACTATCGTTACTATGTTAAAGCGTGGCTTAGAAAGCTATTCTCGAACCGATGAAGGAGCTGTCTATGCCATTAAAGATTGCCCTATGCATGAAGATCCACTACATTTAATACCACATCATTTAAGGGATGAATTTGCAGAGGAGTATGGGATACGTATTGAGGGCAGTTTATCTCCGCTAAATACGATGCGATTAGAGAAGGAATATGATGGAAAGATTGAAGACGTACGTGTGGAACGCATTTTTCTTTCTGAAGATAAACGGGTAGGGATTGGTACGTTTAGTCCGTCTGATCCGAAATCACAGGATATAGCTGATTTAACTGGTAGTATTGATTTTTCCACAATTGCCGAATATGGTTCCGAATCAGATCCTCGTGCCTATCGGTTCGACGGGGAATTAAATAAGGCCAATCGAGGAATGATGGAATTTCAAGAAATGTTGAAGTGTGATGAGAAGTTCTTATGGCATTTACTATCACTTACACAGGAGGGAAATTTTAAAGCGGGCAGGTTTGCGTTAATTAGTGCAGATGAATTAATTGTTGCGCATACGAATGAAGCAGAGTACCGCTCATTTATTTCAAATAAAAAGAACGAAGCATTGCATTCTCGAATTATTGTGATGCCAATACCGTATAATCTGCAAGTTACGCAGGAAGAAAGAATCTATAAAAAGATGATTAAGGAAAGTGATATGGCACATGTGCATATTGCTCCACATGCTTTAAAAGTAGCGGCTATCTTCTCTATTCTGACTCGCTTGGAGGATTCTAATAAACAAGGAGTTGATATCGTAAAAAAGATGCGGCTGTATGACGGCGAGAGTGTTGAAGGCTTTAATCAGATGGATGTAGAGGAATTGAAGAAGGAATCTCCAGTGGAGGGGATGAATGGCATTGATCCACGTTATGTGATTAATCGCATTTCTTCGGCAATCATTCGTAAAGAGGTACCAGCAATCAATGCTCTTGATGTTTTACGTTCCCTAAAGGACGGGTTAAGCCAGCATGCTTCTATATCTCAAGAAGATAAAGAAACATATATGAATTATATTTCCATTGCCAGGAAAGAGTATGACGAGATCGCCAAGAAAGAAGTTCAGAAGGCGTTTGTGTATTCCTATGAGGAATCAGCTAAGACATTAATGGATAATTATTTGGATAATGTAGAGGCATATTGTAATAAGAATAAGCTGCGTGATCCGCTCACTGGGGAAGAAATGAATCCGGATGAGAAGCTAATGCGGTCGATTGAAGAACAAATTGGTATATCAGAAAATGCAAAGAAAGCGTTTCGTGAGGAGATTCTTATTAGGATTTCTGCATTTGCTAGGAAAGGAAAACGCTTTGACTATAATTCACATGAACGTTTACGTGAAGCAATTCAGAAAAAGCTGTTTGCGGATTTGAAAGATGTTGTAAAAATAACAACCTCTTCAAAAACACCAGACGAGTCACAATTGAAAAAGATTAATGAGGTCATTGCCAGATTGGTCGATGAATATGGATATAATTCAGTTTCTGCAAATGAGCTGCTTCGCTATGTTGGCAGTTTATTGAATAGATAGTGTTGCTACAACCTAAATAGGTATAGACCTTACTAATTAAGAGACGAAAACCAAAGAATGAAGGAACAACCAAAAAACGAAAAGATAATTAATTTGAATTAATTATCTTTTCGTTTTTTAATAGAACAATTCATTTAGAACCTGAAATAAGCGAGACTCCGGCGGGAACAGCACGAGTCCGAAGATCCACGTGGTAACGTGTTTTTCTTTATCAAGTTAGCTGAGGCCGTGCCCGGGAAGTGAGTATATTTTCACGGTGCGGCGATGATACTCCTATTGATAACCTGATTATTCGTATTTTGAGTAAAGAAGTGTTTTGTCCCAACCTTGTTACGGTCTAAGAAATTAAAAAATTATCCCATGCGGATATCAATATGGGCGTGTTGAGATGCGTCCAGCTCCAGCGCAGAGAAACGGAGGCGACTTCACGAATCACCCTAATCTAAGTCATCATCGGCTCGCAAGCACACCGTGATTCCTTTATCTCCGTTGACTCGCTCCAGTCTGCTACGTTTCTAATCGGGCACTTGCTTTAGTTCTTCATTGGCTGGGACAGGTTGGAACATAACTCTAAAACGAACCATTCTAAAGACAAACAATAAACAGTTGTTTTTGATTAAAACTTATTAGCAACGGCTATTTTTTAAAATAGTTTAAATAATGCAATAATAAACTTGTACGTGCATAGGATAAAGAAAGCATCAAAAGGCAAGTAGATCAAATTATATAGGAGGGGAACGCATGCAGGAAGATAGTGGGAACTTCGTCGTTTCAAAGGAAAACTGGTCCCTCCACCGTAAAGGTTATCAGGATCAAACACGTCATATGGATAAAGTTAAAGATGCTATCAAGAATAATTTACCCGACTTGGTGAGTGAAGAAAATATTATTATGTCCAATGGAAAAGATGTTATAAAAATTCCAATTCGTTCTTTAGATGAATATAAGATTCGCTATAACTACAATAAATCAAAGCATGTAGGGCAGGGGAAAGGAGATAGCAAAGTAGGGGATATCATTGCTCGAGCTCCTCAGGGAGAAGAGGAGGGACAAGGAAAAGGTAAGAAGGCAGGCGATAAACCAGGGGAAGATTATTATGAAGCTGACGTATCCTTAGAGGAAATCGAAGAAGCACTCTTTCGGGAGCTTGAATTACCAAACCTAAAAGAAAAAGAACAGCAGGAGATAACCATCGAGAAGATTGAATTTAATGATGTTCGCAAAAAGGGGTTAATGGGTAATATTGATAAAAAGCGTACTATCCTGACAGCAATCAAACGTAACGCCAGAGAAGGTAGGCCAGGGATTACACCAATTTACAATGATGATTTACGCTTTAAAACATGGAATGATGTAACGAAGCCGGAATCAAAAGCTGTTGTCCTCGCCATGATGGATACGAGTGCTTCAATGGGTACATTTGAGAAATATGTAGCTAGAAGCTTCTTCTTTTGGATGATCAGGTTTTTACGTACTAAATATGCATCTGTTGAAATTGAATTTATTGCACATCATACAGAAGCCAAAATTGTATCGGAGGAGGATTTCTTTTCCAAAGGGGAAAGTGGTGGAACAATTTGTTCATCTGCCTATAATAAAGCGTTAGAACTGATAAATAATAAGTATCATCCATCTCGTTATAATATTTATCCATTTCATATTTCTGATGGAGAAAATATCACTTCCGATAATCCTTCCTGTATCGAGTTGGTGAACGAGATCATGACTCATTCGAGTATGTTTGGATATGGAGAAGTAAATGGGTATAGTCGCAAGTCAACCCTGATGCGAGCTTTTGAGGAAATTAATAATCCGAAGTTCAGATGTTATATCGTGAAAGAAAAAGCGGATATTTACCAAGCTTTAAAGACCTTCTTCCAAAAAGAAGAGGCATTAGTATAAAACATAAACCGGGCAAATATGATCCAGTATTGCCCGGTTTTCTTATAAGTTAAGAAAGTATAAAATCAGTGTAATGACTGCGTTAAGCCAAGTAGTATTTTGAAATGTTTGATGTATATTGGCAATGCTCCGACGAATTACTTCGCTTTCCGTGGGCACGGCCTCAACTAACTTTGCAAAGAAGAACACGTTGCAAAGTGGATTTTCGGCTCGCGCTAATCCCGCAGGAGTCTACGTAATTAGTCTCCGCTATGAGAAGGTGCGACAATTCTTGTCATAAGTAATAGGTTGACTTTTTTTACAATGGGTCACTAGCGTTGCATTAAATTATGAAACTAAAGTCAAGCAATAATTATTATTTCAAGAATAATGTTAATTTTTCTATTAAAAGCCATAAAAAAACCTTATAATTAGGGTATGGTAGTCCTGTCCAAATCCCTAACTATAAGGAGTTCACATGGACAATCATACCATAAAAACGGTATTCAAGGAATACATTCATCCATTAGATTCAAAAATCATACAAAAAATGATTGAACACACTCAACTTGATAAATATGTTAAAAAGCTTGATGTGCTTACGTTTATGAACACGTTTATTTATGCTCAGTTGAAGCAGCTGGATAACCTTCAGCGGATAAGCGATACGATTAAACAAACGGGCGAAATAACGGAACGAAGTTGTGCTAGAATTGGGCCAAATGATGGAATATTAATCTGGTTAAATAAACTTTATGAGAGTTGTATTGAGAAGAGGGGTTGTGTTGTTATGAAAAAGGCGTTATTTCTTATATTGGACGAGTATGCAGATTGGGAAGGTGCTTACTTGTCGTCGGCATTAAATCAAAGAGAAGATTGGTCTGTTGATACTATTTCTTTAGATGATAGTGTAAATTCAATAGGTGGTTTTAAAACTTCTGTTGATTATATCATTGGTTCAGAACCTAAGGATTTTGATTTATTAGTTATGATTGGTGGGAATTCATGGGGAAATGATAATAAAAAGCTCTTGCCATTAATCAAAACTACATTTCAAAACAATATTCCCATAGGGGCTATATGCGGTGCAGTGGACTTTTTGGCAAAGAATGGTTTCCTAAATGATCATAATCATACCGGAAATTCCGCTTATATCTGGAAAGATTATGAAAATTATAATCCTAAGGGTAATTTCCTAGAGGAACAGGCAGTAAAGGATAAAAAATTGGTCACTGCAAATGGAACGGCTGCTATTGAATTTACTCAATTAGTTTTGGAATTGATTGAATTTGACACACCAGAGAATGTCAAAAAAATGATGTATATGAATAAGCACGGGTTTTATAATTACTGCGAAAAATATGGAAACCCATTTTTGGCTTAATATACAGTAACCATTGTTTCAGAATCGGTCCAGTTTGTTGGAGAAGTGATTTTTTCATTTCCCAATTAAAATTATAAGGAAATATAAGCGGGGGAAATAGCATGATTGTAGTTAAAAGAGGATTGCTAGAGCATGTTGAAGGTATTTCTAAAGTTTGTTCCGAAGGTTGTCTGGACACATATGAGGGTATTAGAAGTCCAGAAAATATAAGAAGGAATAATGAGACATTTTATAATTATGACCGTATACTTCATGAGTTAGATGAAGTGGACGATTGGGACGGCTATTTTGTAGCACTCGACAATGGAGTTGTTGTTGGGGCTATTGGTGGTGGCATGATAGATGATGATAAAAGTGAAGTTTATGTTTTATACTTGGATCCTGAACGCCGTGGGGAAGGGATCGGTACTCAACTTTTAAACCATTTAACAGATATACAACAGACAAAAGGTTCTAAGGAACAGTGGGTATCCGTTCAAAAGGGAAATAATAAAGGTATTCCATTTTATGAAGCAAGAGGGTTTAATTTTATGTACGAAAAAGAGGCATTTAGTAATGCTGAAGAAGAAGATTATATTTCTTTAAGATACCGACGAGAAATATAAAAATTGTACTTTGGGAAATAGTCTCCCAACCTTCTCCAATAGACTTAAACAAACGGGTGCTTTTCCAAATAAGAATCTATGCTCTATTTTAGAATAGGGCCAGATTGTTATATAAACACAGGAGGGGAGATATGAAGCATATTCTCCAATATACAATGGGGCATTTAGGATATTTCATAATAGGGTATATGGCGTTAAGGGTTATGATTATTCAAGATGATAAAGTTGGGTTTACTATATTAGTTGTTGGATCTTTTTTACTTGTGGGCTATGTGCAATTTTTAGAAAAACGGCACGGAACACCAAAATATAGTGGTTACATAAAGCTAATTTTAGTTATAGTATTTTTAATTTCAAGTTTTATAATGCTTATTTAAGCAAACGGGAGAGATTCCAGAACAAGAACCAGCGCCCTTATTACGGATTAGGGCCAGATTATGGAATAAGCAACAATTCAAGAAAAAGTGTAGGTTAGTTTTTAGAAGGTTATTAATGTAAACATTAAAATTGAACGGGGATATTACACATGGATATATTAATTGAGAAGTTACATGCCACAGATGCGGAAGATTTGTATAAGTTTGAACTTGAAAACAAATATTTTTTCGAAAAAATGGTACCGACCCGAGGAAACGAATACTATAAGTTTGAGATTTTTAAAAGAAGACATGAAACATTACTTAAAGAGCAAGCTGAAGGAGTTTCATATTTCTATTTAATTAAAGATAAAAATGGTTCTATTTTAGGAAGAATTAATTTAGTTGATATTGATAGATCTCAAAAAATTGGTTATCTAGGCTATAGAGTAGGACAACTACATACTGGAAAAGGTGTTGCTAAGAAAGGATTGAAATTATTATTAGAAACATTAACAGATCGAGATATTGAACAGGTTAAGGCAAAAACAACAACCAATAACATAGCATCCCAAAAGGTTTTAGAGAAAAATGGATTTGAGCAAACAAAAACCAGTGATCAAGAATTTGAAATGAATGGTCAGAAGTTAAAATTTGTGTATTATAAATGGACCAAATAATCTTGAAAAAGAAACGGCTTGATTGTTGTATAAAACTTAAGAAATTAAGAAATTAGGCGCGTGTTGAGCCGCGCCCAGCTTCAGCACCCAGAAACGGGGGCGACTTCACGAATCGCACTATGATAAGTCATTGTCGGCTACACTAACACACCTTGATTCTTTTATCCCCGTTGAGTCGCTCCAGTCGCTATGTTTTTAATCGGCGGGCGTATGCGCTTTTATTTATCTGGAAGGCTATGGATGCTAATCTGCTATTTCGATGGTATAGATGGCACGATCTGTTACCAAGGCAAAACGTGAGCCGTCAAATTGGTATAGGGATGTATCCTCCAGTGGAATTTCGTACATAGAAGTTGGCAATTCTTCAAAATGATTGGAAGCATTTTCGACTTCACCCATTCCATTCAGTTGTAGAGCATGTAAGGGCTGGTAATCATCAATTCTACGTGTGTTTGTCTCATAAGAAACTTTAGATAGATCCATAATCGTTTCATCATAATCGTGAAGCTCCTGTTTTGCAATTTTTACACGTTTTCCACTCCACTTTTTCAAAAGCTTATTAAACTGTTCAATTGTTAAAAATTGATCTGCCATAGTGATTCCTCCTATGAACTAGCTTTTCCCGATTGAGGAGAATCATACAGTTGAAGTTCACAATAAGATTGATTAGTTCACAAATAGCAATATATTAAAAAATAAACCAAGGAATTCCGATGAGGAAGTCCCTTGGTTTATACCCGATTAGAATTGCACTACGGCCTGTCCTTATGCTGACTGTTGTATGGTTTCTTCCTTACTATTTCTGAATTTCCGTGTAATAACTCCTTGTTTTGGACTGAACAAGAAAGCTGCAAGGAATAGTACACCTGTTGCTACTGCCATTGATCCAGCAATGGATACATTTAATTGAACGGCAAACCAATAGCCCATTAGTGCAGATAGGATACCGATCACACCACTTAGGATGAGTAATACAAGAAATCGATCGGTTAGCAGATAGGCGGTGGCCCCTGGTACAATAAGCATGGCTACCACTAGTATTGCTCCCACACTATCAAAGGATGCTACCGTAGATAGGGATACCATTGTCATTAATAAATAATGAATTAAGACGACAGGTACACCAATTAATGTTGCAAACTGTGCATCAAATGTTGACATTTTTATTTCTTTATAAAACAGAATAATCAATAGTAAGTTAATAATCAGCACTGCCCCAAGCATCCAAACGGCAACGGGTCCATAGCTGACACCATTGATTGTCAGAGTATCCCACGGTACAAAAGCAATTTCTCCCATAAGTGCGTGCTGTACATCCAAATGTACTTGGTCTCCAATAAAGGATATTAGTACGACACCTAGGGCGAACAAGGATGTGAATACAATCCCAATTGCAGCATCTGATTGTACGCCTGAGGAGTGTAGCATTTCAACAAATAGAGCCGTTAAAATACCAACGATACCAGCTCCAATTAGCATGGGAACCCCATTTAACGATTGGGTTACGAAAAATGCTCCCACGATACCTAATAAAACAGTATGACTGATCGCATCTGCAATCATTGACATTTTACGTAATACAAGGATAGACCCAGTTACACCACAGGTTACACCTACAAGACATCCAGTTAATATAATCCACATTGTATACGTCATGCGTGCCTCACTCCTTTAAATAAAAGCCCTTTTCTTGATCCAAAAAGTAAGGAAATGAAAAAGATAAGTGATGCACTTAGAACAATCACCGGACCTGTGGGTAGATTATGAAGAGCAGTACTTAAGACAGCGCCGCTCACACCAGAAATGGCTCCAAAAATACCAGCTAGGATGGTCATTAACCCGAGACGATCCGTCCAATATCTTGCTGAGATCGGTGGTGTAATTAATAGTGCTGCAATTAAGACAACACCTACCATCTGAATACCAATTACAACGACGGCAACTACTAGAAATAGCAGAACCCCATTGAAAAATGTTACTGGTAAACCAATTCCACGTGCAAATTGCGGATCAAAGATACTAATTTTAAATTCTTTAAAGAACAAAGCAGTAAGAATGATTAAAACTAATGCACCAATGGCAATTAGTTGAACATCACTTCGTACTAACGAAGCAGCTTGCCCAAAGATGAATGAATCAAGCCCAGCTTGGTTACCACTTGAATTTTGCTGGATATACGTCAGTAAAACAATTCCAAGACCAAAGAAAACAGATATGATTATTCCGATAGCAGCATCGGTTTTAATGCGCGACCTATTTACAATCGTTTGAATCGATTGCGTTGCAATTAAGCTTGTAACCGCCGCACCTGCTAATAAAAAAGGTACAGATTTTACTTGAAACAGAATATATACAATACATACCCCTGGTAAAGCTGCATGGGCCATGGCATCACTGATAAGGCTTTGTTTTTTGAGTAAAACAAAACTGCCGATGACACCACTAGCAAACCCTAGAAGTAAGCTACCGATGAGCACCCATTGCAGGTTAGCGCTGGAGAAAAAGGATGTTACTGCTTCCATTTTACGTATACTCCTTTACTGTTGAAGGGGCTTTTTGTAAAAATGCAATTTTCCCGCCATATGCCTGTTCCAAATTGTCTAACGTAAATACCGACTGTGTTTCCCCATAAGCAATTGGTGATTTATTTAATAATAATACATGATCAAAATAATCATTAACTGTCTGTAAGTCATGGTGTACGACAAGTACTGTCTTACCTTCTGCTTTCCATTCTTTCATTAATTGAATAATAGCTTTTTCGGTTGAAGCATCTACTCCTGCAAATGGCTCATCCATAAAGTATACTTTGGCATCCTGTGCCATGGCTCGGGCAAGAAATACGCGCTGCTGTTGCCCCCCTGATAATTGGCTAATTTGGCGTGTAGCGTAATCTTGCATTCCCACTTTTTCAAGGCATGCTTTTGCCCATGCCACTTCTTTTTTGTTTGCTCGTTTAAATAATCCAATATGATTGTATCTCCCCATTAATACCACATCTAGAGCATTAGTTGGGAAGTCCCAATCAACTTCACTTCGTTGAGGGACATAACCAATGATTTTCTTTTGTGTGCGTATAGGCTTATTAAATATCTCGACACTACCTGATAAAGTAGGTAGTAATTGTAGAATAGATTTAATAAGTGTCGACTTACCAGCACCGTTTGGACCAATAATCCCTGTTATCGATCCCTCCGGTACAGCAAAAGACACGTTCTCAAGGGCAAGCTGTTTATCATAGGTTACCGATATATCTTTTACTGATAATGCGTACATACTAACTCCCACCTTATTTTAGAGATTCAACAATGGTTTCCACATTGTGTTTAAACATTCCGATATAAGTACCTTCTTCAGTACCTGCTTCTCCCATTGCGTCAGAATATAATTCACCGCCAATGGATACTTCTTGACCTTCTTCCTTCGCACCTTCTACCACAGCGTTAATCGAGCGTTCGGAAACACTGCTTTCTACAAATACACCTTTAATATTTCGTTCTACTAATACGTTAATAATACGCTGGATATCATTTACTCCATAATCTGACTCTGTGCTTAAGCCTTGTAATCCCATTACTTCAAAGCCATAGGCTTTTCCAAAGTAATTGAATGCATCGTGAGCGGTTACTAGTACACGGCTTTGCTCTGGAATTTCCTCGAATCGTTCCAGCGCATAATCATTTAATTCATCAAGCTCTTTTAGATAAGCCGCTGTATTTTGGGTGTACGTTTCCTTATTATCGGGGTCCAACTCAATTAATCCATCTCGGACAGCTTCTGCTGCATATTTCCAGAGATTAATATCAAACCAAACGTGTGGATCACTAATATCTGGGCTTTCCGGATCAGCTAATAATTTTTCTTTTGGTATATTTTCTGCAACGGGAATAGTAGGTTTTTCCTGTTTCATTTCTGCAAAAATCTCTCCCATTTGTCCTTCTAAATGAAGTCCGTTATAGAAAATGATATCTGCCTCTGTCATCTTCTGAATATCACCTTGAACTGCATTATATAAATGCGGATCGACTCCAGGTCCCATTAAACTATTTACCTCAACAAGATCTCCGCCGATATTCTCGGTTATATCTCCAATTTGGGCTATCGTTGTAACGACGTTTATGGGATTCTCTTCCGATCCATTAGCTTCATCAGATCCGGAAGAACAACCCACGATCCCAATGATAAGTAATACGGTTAAGCAAAATAATCCTATCTTCCTCAATGTAGTATTTCCCCTCTCTAATAATGTTTGTCTAAGGCAAAACAAGCCTAAAAAAAATCTACTTGTATCTTATGTTAGTAATTCTCTTGTTGTATTATGTCCAAAACATTTTATCAGGATTAAAATGTTTCCTATAGGCAAATTATATGGTACTGGTTTAAAAATAGCAATACTTTTGATCAAAAATTTTACGTTAACATATTTTAACTAGGTAATAAGTACTCATTTTGTATAAGAAAGCAAATTAAAAGTACAAGTAATTGTACATGCAAATCTTATTAACTGTAATCATTCTAGTATTTGTTCATAAACTGTATAAAGTACGTTTGGGGGGATCTATTTGACAGAGATGAAGGAGCTTCATCGTGCCATTGATGAAATTACAGAAATTGCATCAGGATTTGGATTAGATTTTTATCCAATGCGTTATGAAATTTGCCCAGCCGATATTATTTACACATTTGGTGCTTATGGTATGCCGACGCGTTTTAGTCATTGGAGCTTTGGTAAACAGTTTCATCGAATGAAGCTACAATACGACCTAGGTCTAAGCCAAATATATGAACTTGTTATCAATTCTGACCCATGCTATGCTTTTTTGCTTGATACGAATAGTCTTATTCAGAATAAATTAATTGTAGCGCATGTATTGGCGCATTGTGATTTTTTCAAAAATAATGTCCGTTTCTCGAATACAAGAAGAGACATGGTAGAAAGTATGACGGCTACCGCTGAACGAATTGCACATTATGAGATGGTTTATGGAAAAAGGGAAGTGGAGAAGTTTTTAGATGCGATTCTTGCAATTCAAGAACATATTGACCCATCCATCGTAAGGCCAAAATTACCTGCTTATTATATGGAGGACGAAGAGGAAGAAGATACATCTGCTCCTAAAACACCTTATGATGATTTATGGAGCTTAGATGAGAAATCAGATGATAACAAGAAGAGGGAAATAAACAAGCGGAAGAAGTTTCCTCCTCAGCCAGAGAAGGATCTATTATTGTTTATTGAAGAATACAGTAGAGACCTAGAGGATTGGCAACGGGATATCTTAACAATGATGCGTGAGGAGATGCTATATTTTTGGCCACAGCTAGAAACAAAAATTATGAACGAGGGCTGGGCATCTTATTGGCATCAGCGTATTTTACGTGAGATGGATTTAACAAGTGATGAGACCGTTGAATTTGCTACATTAAATGCCGGTGTTGTGCAGCCTTCGAAGCATCAAATAAATCCTTATTATTTAGGGATAAAAATTTTTGAAGACATTGAGGAGCGGTATAATCATCCGACGAAGGAAATGAAGCAATTAGGCATAAAAGAAAATTCAGGAAGAGAAAAGATTTTTGAAGTAAGAGAGCTGGAATCGGATATCTCCTTCATCCGTAATTATTTAACGAAAGACTTGGTAGCGAGAGAAGATATGTATTTATTTGAGAAAAAGGGGAGAAACTATCAAATTACCAATAAAGATTATGAAGCAGTACGTGATCAGCTTATTTCCATGCGAGTAAATGGAGGATTTCCATATATAACCGTAGAAAATGGAGATTACTTGCGGAATGGGGAGCTCTATTTGATTCACAATTATGAAGGGATAGAATTAGATCTAAAATATTTAGAGCATGTGCTTCCTTATATTCATCAGCTTTGGGGCAAAACAGTATATTTAGAAACCTATGTGGAGGATAAGAAAGTTATTTATTCCCATGATGGGAGGAAAACGTATCATCGGCAGCTTTAGTTATGAATATATCTATTGAAATAAGTTGGGACATAACGAAAACAATCCGTTTTTTAAAAGTTAAGAAAGTATAAAATCAGTGCAATGACTGCGTTAAGCCAAGTAGTTATTTTGAAATGTTAGATGTATATTGGCAATGCTCCGACTAATTACTTCGCTTTCCGCGGGCACGGCCTCAACTAACTTTGCAAAGAAGGAGTTGCAAAGTGGATTTTCGGCTCGCGCTAATCCCACAGGAGTCTACGTAATTAGTCTCCGCTATGAGAAGGTGCAACAATTCTTGTCATAAGTAATAGGTTGACTTTTTTTACAATGGGTAAAGTGAAAATCGCTATCCGTGAGTATAAAAGCAGTTGTGTTACTTCATGCTAGCGTTGTAGAGCCTGATAATAGCGAAGGCCGGCTACTTCAACTCCTGTGGGAAATGTTTGACCTGAAGATCCACTTTTTTGAGCGGGTTTTGCTAAAAAAGTTAGCTGAAGGACAAACCCCACGGAAAGGGAAGTGGGCAGCTGGAGTGGTGGTTAAGCAGTAGCTATTATTCCATAATAGCTACTAGAGGAAGCATAAATCTGAGCATGTAGTGATAAGGACTAACCATTTTGCTCAGTTTTTTTGTTAATGATCATGCGTAGTCTAATATCGTGAAGTTTCTAGTCGTGCCTGTTACCCTATAAAAGAAGGTAAAGTTAAATACTAACGGAAATGGTGATATCATGTTGTATAATCTAGAAGATAAAGTTGTTCTTGTAACAGGTGCATCTAGAGGGCAAGGCGAGGCACAAGTACGCTACTTCTTATCGTTAGGTGCTCGTGTAATCATTGCTGCACGGGAGCTGAATGATGCGGAAAAACTGTCACAAGAATTTGATAAGAATAAAACACTTCCTGTTAAGCTTAATGTAACAAATGAAGTACAATGGGAAAGGTCAATTCATGCTGCCATAGAAGCATTTGGTAGGATAGATGTTCTCGTGAACAATGCAGGATTATACTACAATGCTGCGTTGACGGAGACAGAACTTCATCAATATCGTGAAATTATTAATGTTAACCAGATTGGTGTATTCCTTGGCATGCAATCGGTTATACCGATAATGTCTCAGCAAAAGAAGGGCTCCATCATTAACAATGTCTCTATTTCAGCATTTGCACCTTTAGATGGAACGGCTGCATATGCTTCTACGAAAGCAGCCGTTGTGGCAATGTCAAAAGCGACGGCTGTAGAGGTAGGGAAAGATGGGATAAGAATAAATATCGTACACCCTGGCGGAATAAATACGGGAATGGCTCAAACAAGTGGAACAATACCTATTTATTCTCAAACTCCTCTAGGAAGAATCGGTGAACCAAAAGAAGTTGAACATGTTATTGGGTTCCTTGCTTCAGATCAAAGTTCTTATGCACCGGTGCCGAAATTGTTGTTGATGGCGGATTAACACTAGGTACAAGAATAGAATGATCGAACATCTGTCGCTTCTTTAAACTCAAACATGTATGGAATATTCCTTAAATGCCTTATTAAGAGAAATAGTATATGACGTTTTTTGTAATCGCAGCCTTTACACTATCAATTTACTAAATTCTGAAAAATAGGATAGACAAATGATACAGAAGTGATAGAATTTATAGTAATAGATACAAAGGAGTGCGCTCTAAAATGAAGCAATGGATGAGAAAAATAGCTGTTGTTCTTATCACAATTATGACATTAGGGATGTACGTTCCAACTTCATTAACGGCAGATCCTGAGGAGCATAAAGAACGTTATGATTCAGGGTCAGGTCTAGACGAAGCTACACCTGTCTCGGTATTAGAAACGCCAGAAGATGTCGTCCCTATTCAAGCATATACCATAGATCAATTAACGGAAAAGGCGAAAGAACAGGCATTAATAAAGATGGGTCCAAGAATTTCACATCGAATTGAGGACGAGTTTACAGCCGTTATTTTACCGAACATAGAAAAAGTGATGGAGACAATTTTATTTGATGATAAAGCGCCTGTGACTTACTATGACATATCGGAGGATCCCGCTGATGGCTATGGAGAAAGAATATTTAATATTTATGACTTGAAGGCGCAGGAAAAAGTGGCTAAATTCCATGTGAGAAGGGATCATCGTCCATTAGAAGGTCATTGGTTTAATTTCCATTACCATCTCCAAGCTGATAATTTTGAAAAACACTATGACATTGGTGAAATATATTGGGATAAAAACACACCCCCTAAATGGATGACGTAATAAAAAAGAGGCTGAGACAATAGAATGAAGAAACAATAAAAAACGAAAAGATAATTAATTTGAATTAATTATCTTTTCGTTTTTTGGTTAGAATCATTCATTTAGCACCTGAAATAAGCGAGACTCCGGCGGGAACAGCACGAGTCCGAAGATCCACTTG
Organism: Virgibacillus sp. M23; assembly: GCF_034190895.1. Lineage (NCBI taxonomy): Bacteria > Bacillati > Bacillota > Bacilli > Caryophanales > Bacillaceae > Virgibacillus > Virgibacillus sp. M23. The sequence goes on from NZ_JAWDHA010000030.1 coordinate 38,269, forward strand.
GTAACGTATTTTTTCTTAACCAAGTTAGCTGAGGCCGTGTCCGCGGAAAGAGCGTATATCTTCACGGTGCGGCGATGATACTCCTATTGATAACATGATTATTCGTATGTTGAGTAAAGAAGTTGTGTTTTGTCCCAGCACGTTTTTAATCACCATACAGAAAAGTTGTTTATCCCGCATATAACTGGCAGTAAGCTCCCCACTTCAAGGAATAAAGTGAAACCAATAAGGATAAGTGTGGGTTCGACTGCCAGTAAATGTCCGATTGGTTCACCTAACCATCCGTGGGGATAAGCAACCCCCCCACGGATGGAAGTTTCACTTTATCCCGCATATAACTGGCAGTAAGCTCCCTACATCAAGGAATAAAGTGAAACCAATAAGGATAAGTGTAGAATCAACTGCCAGTAAATGTCCGATTGGTTCATGGGCCTTTAGGTCATACCCTTGTGGTACTACCAATCCATGGGGATAAACCACCCCACGGATGGAAGTTTCAATTTATAGTTTAGATAACTCAATTATCTTGCTTCTTACTGGTCTAATTCAGTTAATACGTCTCCTATTTGTCGATTGTGTATGAGCATATCTGCGTAAGCATCTAATGCAGTAGGTTCTTGATTAATGATGACTAATCTCGCACCACCTTCTTTGGCGATTAACGGAAATTGATTTGCCGGTGTTACACTTAATGATGAGCCAAGGACCATAAATAAATCAGCTTTTTCTGATTCAGAGAGTGCCGCTTGAAAAGCTTGGGCAGGCAATGTCTCTCCAAATAATACAATGGAAGGACGTAAGATGCCACCACATTTACAAAAGTAGTCTTTGTGTACATATTCTTCACTACTATATTCCTTCTGGCAGGATTGACAGTGGAGCCTTTGCAGCGTGCCATGAAGCTCAGCAACACGATTACTCCCAGCTTGCTGGTGAAACTCATCTACATTTTGCGTTATAATCGATTGTATGGTACCGGCCTTCTCCCAATCTGCAAGAATATAATGGCCTTTATGTGGTTTATAGGATTTCACTCCCAATACTCGCTCTCGATAAAATGTTGTAAATGCCTCAACGTTATTATTTAATGCATCAGTACTAGCGATTTTAGCAGGATTCTGCTTGTTCCACAACCCTTGATTAGCTGAACGAAAGTCTGGCAAACCACTTTCTGTCGACATCCCAGCTCCCGTGAAAACAACCGTATATTTCGCTTCGTAAAGCCATTGTTTTAGCAAGATATTCCCTCCAATCTCGCACTTCTATAGTTAATTATCTTCCATTTGAGCATTCCCGTTTTTCTTTTTATGTAATCGGACCGGTACGATAATAAGTACAGCAATTAAAAACAGACCTAAATAACCAATTAGGGGGTAGAAAAAGGAGACCAATTCTGTAAAGCCAACAAAACTTAAAGCAAATGCGGTAAGAATTGTGAACACAATAAACATACGAAATGACTTTGTTTCACTTTTCATAAACCGAGATCCAAATGAAAAGAACATGCTAACAGCGGTATTAAAAATCATGCCAAAAAGAATGATGGAATATAGCATTCCAAGTATAGGAGAAAGATCATCCGCGATTTTTAAAATAGGCATCTCGTAGCCAACAACTGCTTCCATATTAGAAAAAATCGCTAAATGGTTAAAAACAATAAGTAAACCGATCCCGAGACCGCCGAGTAGTCCGCCAATGGTAGCAATTCTTTCATTTTTTTCAGATCCCCCCATAACTAGTGCCATAGGTGCACCTAAAGCTATATTAAACGATACATAATTAACGGCAGAGATAAACCAGTTCGATAAAGCAGCTGGCTGATTTCTAGCAATTGGTTCCATTGCTGCAAAGGAAGTATCCATTGTCATCATGCTATAGATGGAAAGTAAGATGACGGTTAGAATTAAAAAAGGTGTAATGCTTGCAATAACCGCAATTACACGATTGACATTCATCATAACGGTAAGGATAACGAGTATCGTCATTACGGTAATTCCAGCAAAGGATGAAAGCCCAAATTGTTGACTAAAGATTGATCCAGCCCCTGCGATCATGACTACTCCTACACCGAACAATGTAAAGACAATAATGTAATCAACCATTGTCCCTAAAAAGCGCCCGCTCATCAGATAGATGACTTCTCGATGCGAGGTTGTTTGATACTTGCTCCCAAGTCGTGTAAGTGTCATACCTAGATAGGCGAATAAACCAGTGGAAACAATGGATCCAATTGTCCCAATGTAACCAAAGCTAGTAAAGTACTGCAAAATTTCTTGTCCAGAAGCAAAGCCTGCTCCAACGACTATTCCGATAAATGCACTGGCAATCTGTAAAATTCTTTTCATGTTGTTTCCTCCGTGCTGATGTTGTTTGTAAGTAGTTAAATGGAATGATATAAATTTTAATCTTGCTCGTTTTCTCTATTATAATAATAGTAAGTGTAATGACTCCCTTCAGCTTTTTCACATAATTGTATTTATTATCGTATCATATTTTTTTAACAGATGAAGGGATCTTTTATTTAAAAGGGGTAGATACATATAGTTGAAATGTCCCAATTACGAAGAACTCAAAATAAGCAGTCATAATAATGGGGGTATATATTAATCATGTCAATTATAAAGAGATTTATAAAAATAATGAAGATTGAAAGAACCTAATCAACATTATCTAATAAACACCACACATTTGAGATGGTGGAAGAGCAACAAAAATTCAATGAAGCCTTACAACAATCATTTGATCGGTTAAATCAATCCGTGGGGGATAAACAACTCCCACAGATTGTTAGTACCATAGAGGTTAGAACCAATCGGACATCTACTGGCAGTTGATTACCACTTCGGATTAATCGAAATGATGGAAACAATCATAAATAAGTTGAATAATCTAGAAACCTCTTGCTTAAGGAGGTTTTTTTTCGAGTAATGGACAGCCTTACATCTTCTATCACCAGCTTTCTCATAAACTTCTCATTTTTTGCGAATTATCGAGCAGGGGTTCAATGTATTTGATCATATTCCCAATTGGCTATTCATGATGATTATGTTAGTGATTGCGGTGACAAGTCATTTATATGTACATTCACATACCACAAGAGCAATTATTTTTATTCCAAGTATTATTGTATTTAGTGAGTCCATAGGGCTAAACACTGCGGCAGTTGTTTTCTTGAGTTTACTTGGAATGAGCTATTGTTTAACATTTCCAGTTAGTTCAAAAGCAATATTACTATTCTATGAAGAAGGTGATATGACGATTGACGCAAAACAATTGCTTCAATTAAGTACAATACTTATGCCAGTTTATATCCTTGTTATGATTGTATTTTATTTTACGTATTGGCAATGGACCGGATTACAACTATGAGTATGGAGCTGCCCTCAGCTCCATACGTACACGAATGGACATATACTTTCCCCAAAACGGGCTTTTTCCACTTATGAAACATCACATTTTAACTTCTAAAGCTTCCCACCTTAGAAGCGTTCTGTCCTTCTTAGTTGTTATATAAACCGAACCATTTGAGACACAATTCTATTAGTTGTCTAATTGTAGTTCGTGTAGTCCTTGTATGTCCACAATTTGCTCATTTTCCATTTCATCTAGAGGAAAGATAGTGGCTGTTGTATTTTTTTCATGTAACGATTTGATGTAGACTGGGATTCCTCGATAGCGGACTTGTATCATCTCTGCTGCATTCATTATTTCTTGAGCTCTTTCCTTATCCATCTGAATCCACCTTCCTTTCTGTTAGTAGCGTATGTTTATGCTCCAGTGAAGTAGTTTCGTCTTATTTTTTCTAACTTTCACCTAAAATATGTGCAGGATTATAGGGTTAAGCTCACAGTGGTTTGGCCCAGTGAAATGGTGGGAAATATAATGTATCATAGGTAAATGACTGACATATCCTAACAAGTATATGAACTTACATAAGGAGGAAGACATACGTGATCATTGCGATCATTATTTTATTATTTGTATCTTTTTTCTTTTCAGGCAGTGAAACGGCATTAACCGCGACAAATAAAATGAAATTACAGACAAAAGCTAAGAATCATGATAGACGATCTGGGAAGCTGCTTGAATTAGTATCCAAGCCAGAACAATTTATTACAGCAATTCTAATAGGGAATAATATTGCAAATATCTTACTACCGACGCTCGTTACTATGGTAGCGATTGACTACGGTATAAATGTAGGGATTGCTTCAGCGTTATTAACGATTACGATTATAATCTTTTCAGAAGTAATTCCTAAATCAGTAGCGGCCGCCTTTCCTGATCGAATTGCACATGTGGTCTACCCAGTTATTCAAGCAGTCGTTACTATTTTTAAGCCATTAACCATGCTGCTTAATGGAATTACTGGTGCTATCATTCGCTTTTTATCAAAAGGACAGGAAGATAGTACATCTGTATCGAGAGAAGAAATTCGGGCTATGGTGGATATAGCGCGTACCGAGGGTATTTTTAAACAGGACGAGACCTATCGTATTAAAGGGGTACTGGAATTTAATAATCTTAATGTGAAGGATGCATTGAAGACACCCCGTGTGGATATTATGGCACTTCCTTGTGATTCAACATTTGAAGAGGTTAGAAATATTGCTATTGATAACCCATTTACAAGGTATCCAATTTATGAAGAGGAGATTGACAATATTGTAGGTGTATTCCATTCAAAGTATCTGTTGTCTTGGGCGATGGAACCGGAAAAATCATTAGAGTCGTTTAGCGATATGAACCCGTTAATCGTTTTCGAATTCCATTCGGTTGATTGGGTATTCCGAAAAATGATACAGGATAAAAAGCATATGGCAATTGTTCTTGATGAGTATGGTGGTACGGAAGGGATCATAACCCATGAAGATATAATCGAAGTCTTGATTGGTTTAGAAATAGAAGATGAAACAGATAAGGGTAACGAATCATTGGTAGAGAAAGTCACAGACTCTGAAATTATATGTCATGGAAAAATTCCACTTCATCGCTTGAATACCATCTTTCATACTGACATCCCGGAGGAAGAGGATGTCCTGTCTGGGTTCTTGCTTAAAGCCTTTCATTATTTTCCAGAGGCAGGTGAGGAAATATCAACAGATCATTTATGGTTTAAAGTTTTATCTGTAGAAGATCGTACAATTAAACGAGTACAAATTAGAAAGCGGGAAATACGGAAACATACAGAACCAAGTCATGAGTAAGGGGATTCCATTCCCCTCAGTTATCAAGATAGATTTGACTCAGTATTAGGGAGAGGAGGAAACACTGCTGTCTGTTATGGCCCCGGATAATTTTCGATCGTTCGTGAAGGGATGATAGTCTGATTCCATAACTTGGCACAGAAGACAGAATTAATGGGAGAAATAGCTTGTTCAGGTAGGAAAACGAGGAGACGGTTCAATCGCTGTCTGTACCTGTTGTGAAATCAACTGTATTTCTATATTTGTATACAGATCATTTGGAGTTTTTTAACGAGAAATGATTAAACGGATTTTTGGAATAAATAGGTAATTAGGTTGGTAGTAGTTTCACTAAAGATCTGCATTCTTTTTAAAGTTAGAGTGCACAATAAGCTTTTGTTTATGCTATGATGGGACAAAGGAGCGAAGTAAGTATGAAATACGATGAAAAAGTAATGAATCGAATGAAACGAATTGAGGGTCAAATTCGTGGGTTATTAAAGATGATGGAAGAACAAAAGGATTGCCGAGACGTTGTAACACAAATGTCAGCTGCTAGGAGTGCATTGGATCGCACAGCAGCACTCATTGTCAGTCAGAATCTAGAAAAATGTATTCGTGAAGAACAGAGAAATGGTGAAAATACGGAGGAATTAATAAAAGAAGCAGTTAATCTACTTGTAAAAAGTAGATAGTAACTTGGAAGCTGACATCTTTCATGCATAAGCATGAAGTGGTCAGCGTTTTTTATAGTCTAGTAAATTAAAAAATTAGCCCATGTGGATAAATAGGCGTGTGTTGAGCAGAGTCCAGTTCCAGCGCCCAGATAACGAGGCGACTTCACGAATCGCCCTAAGCTAAGTCATCATCGGCTTGCAAGCTCTTTATCTCCGCTGATTCGCTCCAGTCGCTACGTTTCTAATCAGACGCTTGCGCTTTTGTTATAGTAATACATAAGGAATAAATATCTTGAATATATAAGTATATACTTATATACTTATATTAATGAGGAGGGTGTTTATGCAGGATACATCAGTAGAAACAGATCGTGCTGCTTTGATCTGTAAATTATTAGGAGATAAAACAAGGCTAATCATGATGAAGATCCTTGATGATCAAGATTGCTGTGTTTGTGAATTTGTTGAGATCTTTCAAGTTAGTCAACCATCCATTAGCCAGCATTTACGTAAGTTAAGAGATATTGGTTTGGTACAGGAGGAGAGAAAAGGTCAGTGGATATTTTATTCCATGAATAAAAATAGTTCGGAATATCCTTTCATCCAAACACTACTTGATCAGCTTCCAGATCAAAGTTACCAGTTAAAACAATTGGAAGAAAACGGAACAAGAATTAATTGTTGTAAGTAGGAGGGAGTATGTTGACATCATCGATTTTTCTAGCATTAGTTATCTTTATACTAACTCTCCTGTTTGTCATTTGGCAGCCTAGGGGGTTATCCATTGGGTGGTCCGCATGTGGTGGGGCTATCCTGGCGTTGCTACTGGGAGTTGTTAGCTTTAATGATGTGATTGAAGTAACTCAAATTGTCTGGAATGCGACCTTAGCATTTGTAGCTATTATACTTATCTCACTGATTTTAGATGAAATAGGATTTTTTGAATGGGCATCCTTGCATATGGCAAGATTAGCTAAAGGTAACGGAGTTAAGATGTTTATTTACATCAGTATTTTAGGTGCCATCGTTGCCGCCTTTTTTGCCAATGATGGGGCTGCACTAATTTTAACACCAATTGTTTTGGCAATGGTTCGTAATTTAAATTTTAAAGAAAAAATGATATTTCCGTTCATTATTGCTAGTGGATTTATAGCTGATACAACTTCACTTCCTCTAGTCGTAAGTAACCTTGTTAATATTGTTTCGGCAGACTTTTTTCAAATTGGTTTTGTAGAATATGCCTCTAGAATGATTATTCCAAATCTCTTCTCCCTTGTAGCTACGATCGGTATCTTATTACTTTACTTTCGAAAATCGATTCCGAGAAGCTATGCAGTCGACCAGCTTAGAGAGCCGAAAACAGCTATCCGCGATCTAAAGATGTTTCGACTATCATGGTTCATTCTTGCAATTTTATTAATCGGTTATTTTGTGAGCGAATTGATCAGTGTGCCAGTCTCCATCGTAGCTGGGATTATTGCCATATTCTTTCTATTGATGGCTCGTAAAAGCAATTCAGTCAATACAATGATGGTAATTAAAGGAGCACCTTGGGCTATTGTGTTCTTTTCGATTGGAATGTATGTCGTAGTATATGGTCTACGGAATGCTGGTCTTACTGAAATGCTGGCAAGTATAATTCAAGCAAGCGCAGATAGAGGATTATTCGTTGCTACAATTGCAATGGGATTTATTGCTGCGATTCTATCATCAATTATGAATAATATGCCAACAGTAATGATTGATGCTTTAGCAATCGCTGAAACTAGCACTTCTGGAGTAATAAAGGAAGCGCTGATTTATGCAAATGTAATTGGATCGGATCTAGGTCCAAAAATTACACCAATCGGATCACTCGCTACCCTGTTATGGCTTCATGTGCTATCACAAAAAGGAGTAAAAATATCGTGGGGCACATATGTGAAGACAGGCATTATATTAACTGTCCCAATTTTGTTTATTACACTCATAGGACTATATATTACGTTATGGTTATTTTAAAAGGAGCATTCCTGTAATGAAGAAATTTGAGGATTGAACAAAAAAGAGCCCCTTGGTATCATACGAGGTGTCCAAAGCTTCGAAGCAAAAATGGACCCTTAAATGAAATAACCAAGGAGGACTCAT
>NZ_JAWDHA010000031.1:0-46038 GCF_034190895.1 Virgibacillus sp. M23
CAATGTGGAGGAGAAATGTATCCGGAGTATTATAAAGGAGTACAAGGACACGAATACAAACTATCGGATGTGCTCTAGCTATGGCAAACAGGAAAGGACCGGGCTGGTTTTTGCCCGGTTTTTCTTAAGCTAAGATATGTGTAACCCAAGCTTCAGCATTCTATAGCAAATGGAAGGATCTGTTAGATTGTAACTGTCACTAGTCCAATTTTTGAATTGTGAATTGATCCTGTAGTAACAGCCAATTTTGTGGGAAAGCTAACCCTAATTTCCAATAGGATATGCCTAATAAACCTAATTCCTTTATGAGATTGAATTTGGCTTGAATGGACCGCGCATCTTCAAACCATACCTCATGTTGACTTCCTGTATTATCGGTATACGTGAAGTAAGGTGCCTGAGCCTTTTCATCGTATCTAATTTCTGCATTGTTTTCTCTTGCAATAGCGATAGCTCGCTGTGGACTTACAGCCTGAGCCGGCTCCCCACCATTTGCCTGATATGGCAGTGTCCAGTTGTATCCATATAAATTTTGACCTAATAAGATTTTCGTAGCGGGCATTTCCGTTAATGCATACATAACGACTTCCCTTACTTGATCAATTGGTGAAACAGCCATTGGTGGTCCGTAGGTATAGCCCCATTCATAGGTCATTAGCACAACAAAATCAGCAATTTCACCATGTACTGCATAATCATGTGCCTCATACCACTGTCCAGTCTGTGTGGCACTGGTTTTTGGTGCTAATGCTGTGGACATTAATAAATCTTCTTGGGATAAGCGTTCCTTTGCTTTTCTTAAAAACGCATTGTATGCTTCTCTGTCCTCTGGGGGAAGAAATTCAAAATCAAAATGCACATCGCTATATCCACCAGAAGTAGCTGTATTAACGATGTTATCTAGGAGTGTGTTTTGAACGCTTTGAACGGTTACAATAATATGTCCAAGTTCTTGGCTGAATTGACCCTCTTCCAGATTAGTCACAACCAGCATCTTTGCCGTGTTATTCTGTTCAGCGATTTCCGATAATCCATTTAATGGTGGTGGTGTTAAGCTACCATCTCTGCCAACACGATAGCTAAATATCGCTAAGTAGGTTAAATATGGAGTGGTTTTCATGGCTGCATTTTCTAGCGTATCAGAAACAGAATCTCCCATTGGTTCGATATAGGCATTGCTTGTGATAGGTGATTTAGGCCCTGGTGGTATATAAAGCCTAAATCCAACCGGAAGTACATTACCTGGCGAGATACCATTTATTTGTGCTAGCTCCTGATAAGACATTCCGAATTGTTGAGCGATGGAAAATAAACTATCACCAGGTTGGACAAAATAAAACTGTCCGACGATAGGAATAACTAATGCCTGACCGACCACTAAATTGTTTGGAGCGTCTAGTTCATTGGCATCGATAAGCGCCTGTGTTGTTGTATTATATGTATTTGCAATACCATATAACGATTCACCTGGGCTAACTACGTGAATTTGCATATAGAATCCCTCCTTCATGAGGTTGTTCAAAAATGAATTAACCTCTCTTTGAACACACCTATTTATCGATCTGCTATTAACAATCTATGAGAAGGGATTTCTTGTTATTCCAACTATATAGCTGTGATATTTGCTTTCATGACAGAATGTAATAAATATAGAGCATATTCATTATTGTCCTTACCTTCAGAAGCCATGCAGTTCTTTGGGATGTGCATATCATACCCATACATATAGGCATCCTTTGCAGTAAATAGAATACAAATATCACCCGCAATTCCTGCCATTAATAAGTTGTTTTTTCCTAATTCATTTAGCAGAGATTGTAATGGCGTTTGAAAAAAGGCGGAATGCTGTGGTTTAATTAGAAAATAGTCATTATCGTCTGGTTTTAACGGTTCAATGATTTGTTTACTCCTATCATTATGGCAGTAATTGATAATTTTATGAAAGTCAGCCTGCCAAAGACCATAATGGTCATTAACATAAATAATAGGAAGTTGCTTTACTTTTGCAAAGTTGCGTAATCGTAATAAATGAGGAAGTATATCTTTCGTATTTGCTAATAAGTTATTACCACCATCAAAATTAAAATCATTTACAATATCTACAAATAAAACAGCGGTGTTTTCAAGCGATGAATGCAATCCAATTACTCCTCTCTAATTTAAAGGAATTGATGTTTAATGATGCTTTTCTTTTAGTTATTTCCGTATTCTTGTTTTTCAAACTATTATTGAAAGGTAGGGGCAAAATTGTTGGATGAAAAAATGATGGAGTTAGCCATAGACGAGGCTACTAAAGCTGCAAGACAAAATGAAGTTCCTATTGGAGCTGTTATTGTATATCAAGGTGAAGTAATTGCTAGAGGCTATAATCAGCGTGAAACATCACAAAGTACGTTATCACATGCTGAATTGATTGCTATCGAACAAGCCAATGATGTAATTGGCAGTTGGCGCTTAGAGGATTGTACACTGTATGTGACGTTAGAGCCTTGTCCGATGTGTGCTGGGGCAATTGTCCAATCTCGAATTAAGCGTGTTGTATATGGAGCAAAAGATCCAAAGGCAGGTTGTGCTGGTACACTAATGAATCTATTAGCAGATAAGCGGTTTAATCATCAGGTAGACATTACGAAGGGTGTGCTAGAAACAGACTGTGGAGATCTTTTAAGAAATTTTTTCAAAGACCTACGTAAGCAAAAAAAGAAGAGCTAAGGTAAGCTTAAGAGCGAAAATCTATTTTAACAGATTAGTTATTTTTCCATGCTCTACCATTGCATTTTTTTAATATTATCGTTATAATGATTAATGCCGTGCTAAGCGGGGAGGTAGCGGTGCCCTGTACTTGCAATCCGCTATAGCGAGGCTGAATTCCCATCTGAGGTACGATGACTTTATAGTCTGCCTTAAGGGAGTGGTGTTGACGCTTAGGTCCTGCGCAACAGAAACCCATGAATCCTGTCAGGTCCGGAAGGAAGCAGCAGTAAGTGGTCATTTCTGTGTGCCGCGGGGAAGCCTAGGTTGAGCCATGAACTTGAGTAACGTATAGGGTTGTCGTATCGAAGATGGGTGCACGGTTTACATAAGATTAGTAAGTCCCCTAGCTGTTTGCAGCTAGGGGACTTTTTAAATGGGATATAATTTTTTAGGCACCATTAATTAGACGTATATTCATTGTGATGGAGTCGGTACGGTACCTGTATTAATCAACGATGGATAATGGAGGAAAATTACGACACTCCTGTGGAAAGAAAGTGACAGAGACACCGTAAAAGTTTGTGTTAGGGTAACGTGCATTTCTCGGTGGAAAACGAGTATCCTTTCCTCAGTAGTAAGAGTAAGAGAACCAAAAGATATATAGAAGTGAAGATAATAGGTAACCCAAGCAATATTAATAATAGAAGTGCTAAATAGATATGAAAGGGAGAGGTACAAAATGGATCGAAAAGTAATATGGGAACATCATGAGAACGTAGGAACAGAATTTTTGCAAATGAAATATATGCAAGATGGTATACAGATTACAAGTACGGTTATAAACGGTCAGAAAGAGGCTCCTTATCTTGTTCATTATCAAATCGAACTGAATAGGCATTGGAAATTTCGAGAATTGAGAGCTGAAGCAGATAGTGGAAAGCAAATCGTACTACGCTCTAACGATCAACGAGAGTGGTTTAATGAAGCGGGAGAGGAGATTACTCATTTACGAGGTGCAATGGATATTGATTTATCGTGTACGCCTTTTACCAACTCCTTGCCAATCAATCGTTTTATGTGGGAGACTGGTCAATCCAGTGATTTTGACATGGTATTTATAGCTGTTCCAGACTTTACATTGACTAAAGTTAAACAACGGTATCATCTTGTAGAACAGTCAGATAAGCGGAAGGTATTTAATTACAAAAGTAATACGTTTGAATCGACGATTGAAGTAGACGAGATGGGGATTGTGACAAAGTATCCGGGGTTATTTACCAGATTATATGCTAAATAAAAAAGGGCTGTCCCAAAAGGCAGCCCCTGTTCCTAGTCAACGGGAATAAACTCCTTTTCCGTGGGCAGTGATTCAGCCTCTTCTTGCGTATAAACCCAACATTTCGGGCTTCACACCATTGTATCTTGCACAGGAGTCTCGTATATTCCGGTTGCTGTGTCTTCATGTACCTTATGAGACAGTCCCTTATGGATGGGTCATGTCATGATTTTGGATAACCGTCTACAACTAGATCGAGTTTACCTGTATTCGGATCGATGACTAAGCCATGGACTGGTACGCTTTCTGGCATAAGCGGATGGTTCTTAATCGTAGAAACACTATGCTTCACACTATCCTCGACACTATCAAAACCTCGTAAAAAATGTTTGAAATCAACACCTGAATGGTGAAGTGTATCTAGTTTTTCTTGACTAATTCCACGAGTTTTCATTTTTTCAACTGTTCGATCAGCCTCTACACCGGCCATCCCACAATCATAATGGCCAATCACACAAACCTCATCTACTTCAAGTTCATACACTCCAACGAGAATACTTCGCATGATGCTACCAAAAGGATGGGATACAAGTGCTCCGGCAGTTTTAATAATTTTCGCATCGCCATTCGCTATATTCATGGACTTTGGCAATAGCTCGACGAGTCGAGTATCCATACAAGAAAGAATTAAGGCTCGTTTGTTTGGGAGTTTATTGCGCTGATATTTTTCATATTCCTTATTGTCAACAAATTCTTTATTATAGGTTAAAATCTCTTCTAATAAACTCATGATCAAGCTCCTCTTTTTAATAATCTCTATCCATTATAAAGGAAAAATTACAAGAAGACATAATTTAGGTGGAATTACTAGATATATATCATTATTAAAAACAAACTGAAAATTATCATATGTAATTTCTTAATTATGTTAAAATAATAATCTTACAAAGAGGCATCGTTTTATAGATGTTTCATTGAATGGAGAAAGTGAAAATGTCATTGCAAGTCAATAGAGGAGGCTAATTCAATTGCCATTATGGATGTTTTTACTTATTGCTCTTTTACTTTATTTTGGGGTATACTTCATGCTAAAAAGAAAGCTTCATATAAATAGTCAAACAATTAGATACAAACATGTAAATAAATTTAACTTTTACCTTGATCCTATCGTTTTTCAATATTTTCCAAAAAATGTATTTAAATCTTCAGGCGTATTTGATTTGAGTCCGTAACTTTTTTGTTTTGTGTATGAATTCTATTGCACTTTTAGTAAATCTTTTGTTCTTTCCTCGTATTTTTTACTCTAAATGGCCTATATTTTTAAAACCAGAAATATTATTTTTATTCATCTCTTTTTTCCATTTGTTTTATCGCTATGGTTCACATTCCCCCCTTAAATAGAGTATAATTAGAAGGAGATTTTAAAGGAGAATTGTATCATGAGCTATCAAGCTTTATATCGGGTTTGGCGACCAACGAATTTTGCAGATGTGGTTGGGCAAACCCATATTACACGAACTTTGCAGAATGCGATTGTACAAGAAAAATTCTCTCATGCCTATTTGTTTTCCGGACCACGTGGGACAGGGAAAACAAGTGCTGCGAAAATTTTTGCCAAAACGATTAACTGCGAGCGTTCGCCGGTAAAAGAACCTTGTAATGAATGTGCGGCATGCCGTGGCATTCAGGATGGGTCCATTTCCGATGTTATCGAAATTGATGCTGCATCTAATACAAGCGTTGATGATGTCCGAGAAATTAGAGATAAAGTAAAATATGCATCTAGTGTGGTACCTTATAAGGTATATATCATTGATGAGGTACACATGATATCGGTAAATGCATTTAACGCATTGTTAAAGACACTGGAAGAACCCCCAAAGCATGTTGTCTTTATCTTAGCTACAACAGAACCACATAAGATTCCATTAACGATACTATCAAGGTGCCAACGGTTTGATTTTAAGCCAATTTCTAATCAGGCTATCGTCGAGCGAATGCAAACCATTATAGAAGCAGAAGGAATATCCGTTTCAAAAGAAGCACTAGATACGGTTGCTTTAGCTGCTGAAGGTGGAATGCGTGATGCACTAAGTATTCTTGACCAGGCTATTTCCTATAGTGAGGATACGGTTGAACTGGAGGATGTTTTAGCGGTTACCGGTGGTGTATCGCAACAAACTTTAATGAAAATTGTCCAGTCCATGTATGAAAAAGATGTACAACAAGCGTTAATGCAGTTGGATGAACTGCTCCAGGGAGGAAAAGATCCAGCTCGATTTGTTTATGATATGATCTACTTTCTACGCGATTTGTTACTATACAAGGGTGCGCCAACACTTGAAGGAATGCTAGAGCGTGCACGCGCTGACGAAAGTTTTAAGCATTTAGCTAATCACGTATCCAATGCTTGGGTTCAGGAAGCAATGACACAATTAAATCAATGCCAGCAGGAAATCAAGTGGACGAATAGCCCGAAAGTGTATATTGAGATTGCCATCCTGTCCATCACAAACGCTAATGTGGAACAAGGACGTTCAGAACAAGTGGTAGAATCTGATGCAATTGCAGGGTTAACTGCAAAAATTGGTCAGCTTGAAAAGGAATTGAGCTTATTAAAGGAAAACCCTGTTGTTAGTGCACAACCTGCACCACAACGTGAATCTAGAAGAGCACCATCCAGATCATCGAAGAACAGTTATAAGATCCCATATGAGCGAATTCGCGAGGTACTTAAACAAGCGGAGAAGCCAGCATTGAAGGAAGTTCATTCTCAATGGGCTACCTTTTTAGCAAATTTAAAGAAAGCTAATGCTCCCGCTCATGCTACTATCCAAGATAGTAAGCCAGCAGCAGCATCGGATCAAGCGCTTGTCGTTGCATTTAAATATGAAATACACTGTTCTCTGTTCTTAGATAATCGGGAGACAGTAGAATCGATACTCTCCAATGTACTAGGAAAATCATTAACGATTATCCCAATTCCAGAAAAGGATTGGACAGATTTACGAACAGAGTATTTATCAAGTCAAGAGAAATCGGAACCAAAAGCGGAACAAACTGCAGATCCACTAGTTGAGGAAGCAAGAAAGCTTTTTGGTGATGACGTATTGGAAATACATGATTAATCGAAGCATTATACGAATTAAAGGAGGAATTTTCCATGAAGGGAAATATGGGTAATATGATGAAGCAAATGCAAAAAATGCAAAAGAAAATGATGAAGGCACAGGATGAATTACATGAAATGACATTCGAAGCATCAGCTGGCGGTGGAATGGTTACAGTATACGCCAACGGCAAAAAAGAAATAACAGATATTCAAATCAAAGAGGAGGTTATTGATCCTGATGATGCTGAAATGCTACAGGACTTAATCTTGACTGCTACGAATGATGTATTAAAACAAATTGATGATAAAACGAATGATACAATGGGACAATTCACGAAAGGGTTAAACATGCCTGGAATGTTCTAATTCTAGGAGGCGCGTAGATGTATTATCCAGAACCAATTTCTAAATTGATTGATAGCTTTACAAAATTGCCTGGAATCGGGCCAAAAACGGCTGTCCGCCTGGCATTCTTTGTGTTAAATATGAAAGAAGACGATGTCTTGGAATTTGCCAATTCATTGGTCAATGCAAAGCGAGAGCTAACACATTGCTCCACCTGTGGCCACATTACGGATCAAGATCCATGTTCTATTTGTCAGGATACTTCCCGTGACCAATCGATTATCTGTGTTGTACAGGATCCGAAGGACGTTATTGCCATGGAAAAAATGAAGGAATTCCATGGGAAATACCATGTATTACATGGAGCGATTTCCCCTATGGATGGGATTGGACCAGAGGATATTAACGTTCCCGATTTAATTAATCGACTAAAGGATGAAGAAGTTGAGGAGTTAATATTGGCTACAAATCCTAATATCGAAGGTGAAGCAACTGCAATGTATATATCCCGACTTGTAAAACCATCTGGAATTCGAACAACAAGAATTGCTCATGGTTTACCAGTAGGGGGAGATTTGGAATATGCAGATGAAGTAACCCTATCGAAGGCATTAGAAGGTAGAAGAGATCTGTAGGAATTAGGTGAATACATGGCAAAGAAAAAGATAACGAGAAAAGATGTTGACGGTGAGTTGTTAGATACGATGATTCGTTTGGAGAAAGAGAGGAAGCAAATCGAGTCAATGGTTTCTAGAAGCATTGAATCGACAAGTGATGGATATCATTGGGAGGCTTTTGCACAAGCGAAATATTTATTCTTACTACGAGAGGCAAGGCATCGTAATTTACGAGCAAACTACCATTAATTGAAGGTTTTTTCATAAACTACTATATTAATTGATACGTATACTTCAAAGACAAGGCATGGATGCACTTGTCTTTTTGGCTCGATTATATATGTTGAGCTTTGAAAAAATTAAGCATAATAAAACACGCAGGCTCCTATATTCTTTACACTTGAACTGACGAGAAACAAAGCAAAGGGATAGGATTGCTGTCGTTAGGGAATAACTGAAGCTAACCATCGCATAACTTACTCATTCAGTTATCCCTAACCTATGAATAGAATTGGCTAAATCTAAACTAACAAAGTGCTCTCGTCTTTATTAATAATATAATCTGCAGTTTCAACTGCTTTTTGTAGCTGATTATTTTTCAGATAATAATTAAATAATTCCCTTTCATAGCGTTGCATGGTTACAAAAAAACCATGCTCTTTAAAATAAGGTAATGCTTTTTTTGTAAGATAGAAATAATATTTTTCTTCTAGGTCAAGAATCGTATAATAATGTAGCCAGAATACATGCTGATATAAGGGATCTCCTATTTCTGTAGCTACTGCTAAGCCTTCTTCTACTAAAGCTAGTAATGCTTCTTTTGCAATAAATCCTCCTTCATTACCACAACGTACATACCCTTCTAATGATAATAAATAAATATTTGATTTCTGTTGCTTTAAATCCATGGACGCTTTATATAGTTTACCAGCTTCACGGTATTTCTTTCTCTTTAAGTGTTCGTAGGCATAATTATGTAGAATTTTAGCTTTCTTTTCTGGAGAGTTACATAGATCACAAAGCCGAATTAATTCATCGTATTGCTCCTTCGTTTCCTTAAAATTTCGATGCTGGCCGGACTCTACTTCAATTAACATAAGGTTTTCCGTATCAATAACCCCAAGAAAATAATTTCTTTGCTTATAGGCATTCAACGCTTTTTCCCCATAGTAATATGCTAATACGGGAGAATGGATATGATGATAAGCTGCTGCCAAATCATAATAGACCATAGCATTGGAATACATATCAAAATTAATACTTTTTAGTAGATCGATAGATTTAAGATGCTCATCAATCGTCATATAGTAGATACCTTTTACATGTTGCAAGAGGTTCTCTTCATAGTTATTGAGCTTATTCCGTTTTTTATCCAGAAAGTCGATTAACTCTACAGCATTATCCACACTATTTTGCTTTAAATAATAGATGGCCTTTAAGAGTAAATAGTAGAGGTGATATCCTGAAATAGCAATCATTTCGTTTGTTTGAAATTCATGATAAACGGTAGTCGCACTGCTATAATCTTGGGAAATTATCATTTCTTTCCATTGGTCAAGCTTCTTTTTTACATTTTTTAAACTAGCTGCTTCTTCTTCTAAATTAATACTTAGTTTTTGAGCTAATAACATCGTGATTTCTGGTGAATATTCCGTTAATCCTCTTTCTATTTTACTAATATGTGTTACAGAGCAAATGCCTTGCCCAAGCTGTTCCTGGGTGATTTTAGCTTTTTCTCTGTAAAATTTAATAATCTTTCCTTCATACATCGATGCGGCCCCCTTTTAAAGAGATCTTCATTACATAATTTTTATCATTATTTTGTACGAGGATTAATAGAACTTCCGATATAAATAGCTAACTTTATACCAATTATAGCTAACTTGGGGTAATTATTAATAGTGCTTTTGATGCGAATTTTTTTCATTCGTAAAGGTGTTACACCAAGCTAATGCCTAGCAAGATAGGTTTTTATTAATATCCTTGCAACCTTGTTAATACCCCAAGGGAGTAATAGTAATGCAAAAGTTCTATTTTAAATATTCAGAAATGAAAGAATTACCCCAATTTACAGTATTGTGATGTGAATATAACATATGGAATAAGAACGGATTTGTACTTGCAGTTACAAATGCAAAAAGGAGGGAAGTATTACAAATCTAATTCAAAAGGAAAGAGAGGAGAAAATAGGTCATGCTAAAACGTAGATTGCAATGGCTCACTGTTTATTTATCTATTATATTACTGCTCATGTCCCTAGTTCCTGTATACCCATTTGCCGCCTCAGCTAAGGGGAAGGAAATAAAAGAGGTATTAAGTGACTTATCAGCAGAAGAGCGCAAAGCCATCCATGAATTAGAGGCAAATCAAGGTTTTACTATTCATCCAGATATTAATGTAGAAACGTCAGAGCCTGTACAGGTTATTGTTGAATTTAAGCAGGATCCAGCAAAAGTAGAGGTAGCAAAGGCGAAAGCGATGAAGTCACGTAGCAAGGTGACGTTAACTCAAGCATCAGACAAGGTAGAAGCATCACATAAACAATTTAAAGAATCCTTACAAAAGATGAAGAAAACAAAAGCTGCTAATGAACCAGCTATTACTTATGAGTATCGACATGCGATAAACGGTGTGGCGATGACATTACCTGGAAACAAGGTAAAAGATTTAATTCAAACAGGTGTTGTTAAACGGGTATGGAAGGATGAAACCGTTAACCTAGATCTTCCAATCATAGATCAAAACAAAATAGAACCCAAAATGGCTGATAGTGTTCCGCAAATTGGGGTAGATCAATTACATGAAGAAGGAATAAAAGGGGAAGGAATACAAGTTGGGGTAATTGATACAGGAATAGATTATAATCATCCTGATTTAACAAATGCCTATGATGGTTACCGTTTTACAGTAGGGGAAGACCCTGCTGATATTGATCCAGATCAGGTTAAGGGTTGGGATTATGTAGATAATGATGCGGATCCGATGGAGACTACGTATGAGGACTGGCAGAAGTCAGGAGAAGCGGAATTTATTAATGGGATAAGCTATTACACCTCACATGGCACACACGTTTCTGGCACAATTGCCGGTACGAAAAGTAATGATGTTGATTATGCAGTTAAAGGTGTAGCTCCCCAAGTAGATTTATATAATTATCGTGTGTTAGGACCTTATGGTTCGGGATCTACTAATGGAGTCATCGCGGGGATTGATAAAGCTGTCAAGGATGAAATGGATGTTATTAATCTCTCATTAGGATCTGGTACAAATGATCCGTTGTCTCCGACATCTGTAGCTGTTAATAATGCCGTATTATCAGATGTAGTAACGGTAGTGGCTGCAGGTAATGCTGGACCGGGAGAAAAAACGGTAGGATCACCAGGAGCGGCAGCGCTTCCAATTTCTGTTGGAGCTAGCGATGTGTCACAGGCAATACCAACATTCGATGCTACAGCAGGAGATATTGTATTAACAGATTTGCAACTGCTTGCCAAGAATTTTACAGACGACCTTGAAGCGCTCCGAGGTCAATCTTTATCTGTAGTAGATGCAGGCCTAGGGTATGCAGAGGATTTTTCAAAGATTAATGTAGAAGGGAAAATTGCTCTAATTGAGCGTGGTGAGATTACGTTTGACGAAAAAGTTAAGAATGCAAAGGATGCAGGCGCTGAAGCTGTCATTGTATTTAATCATGAAGAAGGACAAATTCCTTATTATATTGGAGAAAGTACAGCATATCTCCCAGCATTCCGTTTATCTAATCGAGATGGACAAGCTCTCAAAGAAGCGCTTTCAGAGGATCTTTTGCTGGTGTTTGGTGAACTAACAAATACGAATTCAGAAGGCGATCATTTAGCAGATTTTAGTTCAAGAGGACCTGCAGCACAAAATTATGATATTAAGCCAGATGTCGTGGCGCCTGGAGTAGCCATTTTCTCTACGTACCCTTCCTATGTTAATGATCCGGAAAGTAATAACTATGATTTAGCATATGCTCGGATTCAAGGTACTTCGATGGCTTCGCCACATGTTGCAGCATCAGCAGCACTTATCTTACAAACCCATCCAGATTACAGTCCGTTTGAAGTGAAAGCAGCTTTAATGAATACATCTGTTGATTTAAAAGAGGATTATTCTGTTTATGAAGTAGGGGCAGGACGTATTAATGCTTATGATGCCGTTCATGCTAAGACAGCAATTAAAGTCCTTGATCAAACAGAGATGATAGATGGTGAAGAGTCTATCATGATCGATGAAGTTACAGGATCCATTGGTTATGGTAGTTACTATCTTGAAAAAGGTCAGGGGCTAGAAAAAACGAAAGCCCTTCGAATTGAGAATCGCTCAACGGAGGAGGAAACGTATGCCATTAACGTTGAATTCCTAAAAGGAGACAACGAAGGTATTGCAGTAAATATACCGGAATCGCTAACTATAGGAGCTGAACAGTCAGAAAATATAGATGCAACTATTGAAGTTCCAGATAATGCATCGTACGGCACATTTGAAGGTTATATTCATATTGAAAATGAACATAGTGAAGAGGCTTTCCAAGTACCGTTTGCTATTCGCGTTACCGATAAAGGGATTGATTATGTTGATTTAGATCGAGAAGCCGTTCCCAATGAATGGACATTCCATCCATTTTTACGTCCATTTATTACTATGGCTTTTAAGATTAAGAGTCCGATGGAAACAATGGATGTGATTGTAAAAGATGGAGATACAAATGAACCAATCGGGTTAGTTGGTACGTTAGATAGCAGCAATATGGATGTTGATCGAGAGTATTATGTATTAAATGCGTTTATGGGGAATGTATTTCCATTTACCGATGATCCGGAAAACCCAATAGCTGAAGAAATAATGAAACTGCCAGAAGATGATTATATTCTAGAAGTGATTGGTCATGATGAAAACGGAGAAACGTACACGGTGCAAAATGTTGTTGTTGTCGATAATACACCGCCAGAAATAACATTTAACGATCTTGAGCCTGGTGTACATGAAGTGGATGAATCGATGTATACCGATGAAGATGGTTATCATGCGCTATGGGTCCATACAAATGTCTATGATTCTACGATCGACGTACTTAATTCCAAAGGACTAGAGTATGATCAGTCGGAAAATATCGTTGCTTATTATCAGAATTCGCCATTTCCTGGTTTAATTTCAGTAGAGGCGAATGGAGATATGAAATTTGGTTTATTACCAGAAGAAATTGAAAATGAACCAGTGAATTTAGATTTAATGCCAGTTGATTTAGCTACGAATGCTAATTTTATGAATAAAACGAGGTATACATTCGTTAAAAAAGGTACGGCTTATGGAATCGCTAATTATAATAAAGAGTCAATAAGTAAAGGTGACACATTTACAGTGACATTAAGCTTAAAAAATGTTCAAGCACTAATGTCTGGCGAATTTGAAGTAGAATATTTTAGGGATCTCTATACGTTTGAAAATGTTCAAGTTAATGAGGCATTTGCGGAATATGCAAAAGAAAATGGGTTGGATGTTGAATTAGATGAACCAACCTTTAGGGAAGACTATTGGACAGACTTTGTGAAGGTAGGTGCTTCGGTGGAAGGAAATGATTTTTCCGGCATTAATGGAGATATGAAGTTTCTTGATGTCACGTTTAAATTGATAGATGATCATTATTATAGTGGTTTGGCAAGCTTATCTTTTGCTGATTTTAGCTATAAACAAGCTGGGGAAACAGAACCGACAACCATTCCTGTTTTTTCTCATGATAAGTATACCATTATTCCAAAACATTCGACGATAACAGGATTTATTAAGCCAGAAGCTTTTCTTCATGAAGATGGTTTCACATTAAATAAAGACTATGAAGGAATGGGTGTTAAAGTATATGCAAAAGCGCAAAACGGTAAAAAATATACAGGTACAATTACGGAGCAAGGAAAATTTACCATCAAGGGCTTACCCGTGACGGAAGAAAAATATAAGGTTTATGTAGATGTTCCAGGTCATCTAAATAACGTATTGGAGACAGAGGTAGGAATAGAGGAAAATGGTGAACTAATTGGGCAATCGAAGCGTGTCTATCCAGAGATGAATCTTGCTGGAGATAGCAATGGAGATAAAGTGGTTGATATCCATGACGTGATACGAGTTGTTGCTCATTATGGAAAAGAAAATGATAAAGCAGATGTAAATAAGGACGGGGTAGTTGATGAAGCAGACATCCGATTTATAGAGAAGAATTTTTTAGAAATTGGATTTGACGCACCAGGTAATAAAAGACCACTAGAAAAACTAGGCAATAAAGGATTAAATGATTTTCTAAAATCCTTAGGTCTAGAGCCAAACAAGTAAAATAAGCAGTCGTATCAGCAATAGGAATATTCATTAAAGAGCAACCTTGATAAGACCTTTGGTGAGACCGTTACCTCGGGGCAAAGCGTATACCAGTTGTTTAGTAAGAGAGCTGTCTCGAGAGACAGCTTCTCTTAAAAACATTATGGGAGTGAGGGGGATGGAAATTAACAACGGATTCAGGAAAACATGGAAAATAATGATACGTACTTTACTTACCTTACTAATTATTATCGTTTTATATATGGTGGTTCAATTGTTGCTATATCCTAAACAGCCTCCTTCATTGTTTGGATATCAGCCTTTCTCTGTATTATCTAATAGTATGAATCCGACTTTCGAGACTGGCGATATGGTTATTGTAAAAAGATTAGCTCCAGCAGAGATTCAGGAAAATGACGTGATTACGTTTAAGAAAGGGACAAATCAGTATATTACACACAGAGTAAATGAAGTAGTTTCCCATCAAGGCAATATCCAGTTTGTTACTAAGGGAGACAATAATAATGTGATTGATGAGTCAATGGTAACTGCAAATAAGGTCATGGGTAAACAGGTAGCTACCATTCCACATGCAGGATATATTGCTAAATTTATAAGTGGCCCAGTTGGGTTTATTCTACTTATTGTTCTCCCATTTACTGGATACATTTGTTTAGAGGTATATGAGCGAATATCGCGAACGACAAACGAAGATGCAACGAATCAAAAAAATGAATTGTAGCTAAGGAGGATATTTATGAAAAAATGGAAGAAAGCACTATTAGGTACAACCTTTGCCGGAGTATTGGTAGCATCAACTGGTTTAGGAACATACGCGTGGTTCACTTCAGAAACAGAGGCTCACGGGGACATGGAAAACGGAGTGTTGCAAATAAATGATAATAGCAATATAGAAACGCCAATTTTTTCTGGGGTTAAATTTGCTCCTTCCCAGCTTGAATATGGGAATTGGGTGACGATCGAGAATACGGGTGATTTAGACACGTTTCTGAGGGCGACTTATTCCCATTCCATTGACAAGGCATCCTTAGATGCATATGAGGTAGGATATATGGCTATGAAATACACGGTTACGCCGGACCAAGATACCTATGAAGAATCAAAAATTCAATTAGAAAACCTTTTTAATGGGGAAACAAATGAGCGGACTTTTACTGCTGCGAACACAGCTGAAGGTGTGGAGTTTTCTGGGGAACTATTAAACGGGGGAAATTCTGGAGAGATTGTATTTGGAGAGGGTGAAGAGGATTCGTTTTGGCAGCTAGATGAAGGCCAATATATTGATATTATGATAGCTATCAAACTTGATGAGAGTGCAGGTAATGAATATCAGGGAGCGCAATACGATGCTACCTTTCATGTGATTGGTAAACAAACAGATGACGGTGCAGCATACGAGCAATAATTCGTAGGGGTGACAACTTGTGATATACAAGAAGAAAGCTTTTCAATTGCTTTTATGCTGCTTGTTTGTATATTTGGTAGGATCTAGTATAGCTACATCTACGACAAAGGCATGGTTTATAACTGAATCCCAATCACAGGGGAAGGTCGTCCATGCTACTACAGAGGATCTTTTGGATGTTGACGCTACTGTATTATCCTATGACACAGACTGTGTAATATGGATAGAAATGAAGATAAAGAATATCTCTGATGTGGCAATTCCAATAGAGATAGATGAAAGGTCTATTTATCTAGCTCCTGGAGAGGTATTCTCTGAAGTGTTTGAACGAAAGGTATCTTGTGAAGCAAACGAATTGCGTTTTCAATTAATAGGATTTAATCGGTTTATTGATGAATTTATTGTTGTTCCACTCCAAGCATCTCTATTGAAAAAAACTGCTGTAAATAGATCTGTAGATATAGAGATAGAGAAACAGGTGAAGAACCAAGTGCAAACACCAGATAAACAAGCATCTGATTTGCATGAACAGTAAAAAAGACTTTTAGGGAGAGACAAGTATTTTAGATAAAGGAGCCTTGAAACATAATTTAAGGGTGAACGATGCATGGTCACGTTAGGCGGCTGCTTTAGGATTGGACATAACTAAAACGGTTTATTCTAATGAAGGAAAATACACTACTCTAACCTCTCCGGAAATATACGTAAACTCCTTGAAAAAGGAGCGCTTTTTCTATATGTGATGTATCGCTATCGAAGCGTTCCTTATCCTGCGGGAGGAAAGCAAAGTATATTTCCGGAGAAGCTTCGTTCACGGACATCATTTCTAGTTGTTCGTTTTTTGGAATGAAATATTTTATTCTCCGCTTCGTAGATATTATAAAATTGGATGTAAGCTATAATCGCCTCCATTAATGCTTCACACGTGTAATAGTTTTGCCACCCATACTAACCGCATCATGCTTCCGCTTTCTTTAGTAAACCTTCGATATTTCTACCAGAGAAAACAGATGGTGTTGGGCTTTTTCGATGTTAGGTTGTTCTTATTCTCCTTTGTCCTGCATATGTAATATAAAAGGACAAGGGAGAGGGGTTGATCGGTATGAGTTCTACACTAGTTATTTCAATAATGGTAGCATTAATTATTATTTTATTACTTGTTGGTGCGCCAATCAAACCAATGCGTTTTATTGGACATACTACGGTGAAATTAGGGATAGGCATCTTATTTCTCTTTTTTATTAATGTATTCGGTGGAGCTATTGGGTTGCATATTCCGATTAATGTATTTACTGCAATTATCGCAGGCTTCCTCGGTATATTTGGACTAGCTTCTTTATCAGCTATTTATTTGTTTATTATTACGTAAAAGGATATGGAGGTACATTTTTCTTATCTATTTCTTACAAAAAGTTTCAAAGATTGCCTGTATAGAATCCGTTAGATTAGGAGATACTAATTTGTAACGGAGGTGGGGAAATGAAACAGAATATGACATATGAGCGCTGTGGCATTTGTGAGGAAGAAAAGGAGACAGGTATTCATTTGTACACGTTATTTATTTGTTCTGAATGTGAGCATAATATGATACACACAGAGCCCAGAGAAGCGAAGTACAACTATTATCTGCAAAAATTAAAAAATATTAATAAACCAAAACTATATTCCTAGATCAAGAGGCTCGGACAAAACACAACTTCATTACTTAAAATACGAATGATCAGGTTTATTAATAGGACTATCATCGCCGCACCATGAAAATATACGCTCTTTCCGTGGGCACGGACTCAGCTAACTTGGTAAAGAAAGACACGTTACCAAGTGGATTTTCGGACTCGTGCTGTTCCCGCCGGAGTCTCGCATATTTCAGGTGCTAAATGAATGATTTTAATCAAAAAACGAATGATAATTAATTTAAAATAATTATCGTTTGTTTTTTGTTGTTTCTTCATTACTTTTTTCTCAGCCTATTTTTATAAGAAGCCATGAAGGGTTGGCAATGACTAAATGAAAAGACGGTATTGCTATGATAAGATAAGAGATATGTAAAGAAGTAACATGCTTGGAGAGATAAAAGAATGAATCAAAAGCTAACTCCATTATTTTCTACATTACAACAATTTCAACTGAATCAACCCGTTTCTTTTCATGTACCTGGTCATAAAAATGGTGAGATATTTCCTTCCTTCGCAAAGGATTATTATTCATCCTTATTAAGGCTTGACGTAACGGAGCTACCTGGCCTAGATGATTTGCACGCCCCCGAGGGTGCAATTGCAAATGCTGAACAACTGGCAGGCGATTATTTTCAAGCTGATCATACATTTTTCCTTGTTGGTGGAAGTACGACTGGTAATCTAGCGATGGTCCTAGCAACTTGTACAGCAAATGATACAATTATTGTGCAACGCAATTGTCATAAATCGATTATGAATGCTTTGGAATTAAGTGGTGCAAAACCAGTGTTTATTGCTCCAGAATATAATGAGATAGTAGATCGATATACGAGCCCGAGTATATCGACGTTACAGGAAGCGTTAGCACTTTATCCACAGGCGAAAGCAGTAGTGCTTACTTATCCGGATTATTTTGGCAAAACATTCAATCTAAAAAAAATGATCGATCTTATTCATTCATATCATATTCCCGTCCTTATTGATGAAGCCCACGGTGTTCACTTTTCATTGGGTACTCCATTTCCAGAGTCTGCAATAGCTCTTGGTGCGGATATCGTTGTACAGTCTGCCCACAAGATGGCTCCGGCTTTAACAATGGGTGCATATCTTCACTTGAATTCAGCTATTGTTTCGAAGCATCGTGTCGCACATTTTTTACAAATTATTCAATCCAGTAGCCCATCATATCCAATTATGGCATCGTTGGATATTGCTCGCGCCTTTTTGGCAGACTTTAAACAAGTAGCTATTAAAAGGGTTCTAGCTAGTGTTGATAAGGTCAAAACTATTTTTGATGATTCGAGCTATTGGAGAATTGTGCCAAGTGATGACCCTTTGAAAATAACACTTCAGATGAATGAAGGTATTGCAGCAAATGAAGTAGCAAAACACTTTGAATTCGAACAAATATACCCAGAGTTAGTGACACATAATCAACTACTATTTATTCACGGGTTGGCACCATTTCCTTGGGAAAAGCGCTTGAAAAAAGCTGTAAAAAGCGTGAAGGATCAATTAAAAAATAGTGCCAAGCATGATACAATAAAAGTACAAAGCTTTTTTCCGAAGCGAATACAGGAATTAGCTTTGTCCTATCCATTGATGCAAAATCTGCATACCGTTTACATGCCTTTTAATGAGACAGTAGGACATGTCGCAGCAGAAGCGGTAATTCCATATCCGCCAGGTATTGCATTAATTCTTAAAGGAGAAAAAATTACAACATTACATATAGAAGCCATTAACCAATTACGCAAACAGGGTATTCGTATGCAGCAACGTCATACAGATGGCATCCATGTTTTTACAGGTATAAAAGAAGGAGAAGAAGATACGTGAGTGGACAATTTATTACATTTGAAGGTGGCGAGGGTGCTGGTAAAACCTCGATTCTCCATTCTTTAAGAAAGAAGCTAAGTGATCATGGGTTCGAAGTGCTAGCAACACGTGAACCTGGAGGTATTGAAATTGCTGAGAAGATTCGAACCATTATTCTTGATCCGATGCATACAGAAATGGAAGAGCATACAGAAGCTTTGTTATATGCAGCCGCAAGAAGTCAGCATCTAGTTGAAAAGGTGTTACCTGCATTAAAGCAGGGTAAAATAGTGCTATGCGATCGCTTTATTGATAGTAGCCTGGTTTATCAAGGGTATGCAAGAGGATTAGGGATGGATGAGGTATTTGCAATCAATCAGTTTGCTATTGGAGATTGTATGCCGGACATGACATTGTTCTTTGACATTAAACCGAAAAAAGGACTACAGCGAATAGCGGCGAATAAAGATAGAGAACAGAATCGATTAGATTTAGAAAATCTAGAGTTCCATGAACAAGTCTATAAAGCGTATCATATACTTGCAGAAAGATTCCCTGCACGAATTCAAACAATTAATGCAGACCAAACGATAGAAATGGTTGAAAAAGATGCTTACGATCGTATTATTTCTTTATTGACTTAACTAATGAAAAATAAAGGAGCTGGCAAGAATGAAGTTATTGATCGCAGTGGTACAGGATAAAGATTCTAATCGCTTAGTTGATGCTTTAGGTGAAGAGAATTTTAAAACAACCAAACTCGCTACTACTGGTGGATTTTTAAAAGAAGGAAACACAACTTTAATGATTGGTTGTGAGGATGAGTATGTTGATGAGGCGTTAGATATTATTAAAGATAATTGCTCTCATCGAGAACAAATGGTTGCCCCTATTTCGCCAATGGGTGGGAATGCAGATTCCTATATACCAAAGCCAGTCAAAGTTGAAGTAGGCGGAGCCACTGTATTTATATTGCCAATCGAATCGTTTTTTCAATTTTAATATGGTGTAAAGAAAAATTACTCCAACTAGTTGAAATCCGAACAATCTGTCTGTGAATATTGGTATACTGATTTCCAAGGGGGCTATGTGACCTCCTTGCTATGTCTAGCTTGAACACGCTTCGTGTAGAGTAGCCGCTGTTTGTTCCAATTAAGCAATCATCGAAACCGCCTTATAGCATTATTCGGTGATTTCATGGAAATAACACGTTTACTTATGAAGTTCATTTACTTGAAAAAGGGACTGAGCAGATGAAAATTAGCCAGGATTTAAGAACACAACCGGAAACTAAATATACCAGAACGACGAATGAGGACAACAGGTCTTTTCAGAAAACGCTACAGTCCCAGACTTTGAATTTGAAGCAGCAGGAATTACAAGTACTCATGAAAAGCATTACCATGCAGGGAGACAAGCTGGCACGTTTTCGAACATTTCGTGACCTTGCTAAATTCAAACGCTTGGTGAAAGGATTTCTGCAGGAAGCTGTGTATAGTGGATTAGATTTGCAAAAATCACATAGTTTTGGCATGGATCGTCAAAATCGTAAGTTAATGCTAGTAAAGCAAATAGATGAAAAACTAGTAGAATTAACAGAGGAAATTATGAATCAAGAGAAAAAGACGGTAGACATACTTGGTTTAATTGGAGAGATAAAAGGTTTATTAGTTAACATATATACGTAGAATCTTAAGATAGATTATTGAAGGGGATACATATGGAAACATGGTCTGAGGTTGCAGAAGTACAACCGTTGGCAAGTAAAATAATAACAAACAGTATGAAAAAAGACCGCATTTCTCATGCGTATTTACTTCAAGGAGAAAGAGGGACCGGCAAAGAAGCAATCGCTTTATTAATTGCCAAAGGCATATTTTGTGAAACTAATGCTGTAAATGAACCTTGTCAAACGTGTAATGCTTGTAAACGTATTACCTCAGGGAATCACCCAGATGTTCATTGGATTGAACCAGATGGACA
The DNA here is from genome assembly GCF_034190895.1 of Virgibacillus sp. M23. Lineage (NCBI taxonomy): Bacteria > Bacillati > Bacillota > Bacilli > Caryophanales > Bacillaceae > Virgibacillus > Virgibacillus sp. M23. Next base: position 21,275 of record NZ_JAWDHA010000031.1, read on the forward strand.
ATCAATTAAGATCGATCAAATAAGGAATTTACAAAAGGAATTTACCTATTCGGGTCTAGAATCTAATAAAAAGGTATATATCATTAAAGGTGCAGATACGCTAACAGTAAATGCAGCTAATCGTATTCTTAAATTTTTGGAAGAGCCTAGTAAGCGAACAACTGCTATTATGCTAACAGATAACAGTCAAGCTATCTTGCCGACTATTCGTTCAAGATGTCAGGTTATTGACTTAAGGCCTCTTCATCCAACGATGTTGCAAAAACAACTCATTGAAGAAGGAATGCATGAGAGAAATGCTGTTTTAATGAGTACTCTAACGAATCGTATAGATGATGCTTTTACTAGAATTAACGATGAGTGGTTTGCCTCTGCAAGAAAGATAGTGGTACAATTAATAGAAGTACTTTCGACCAATCCAGAAGATATATTCTTATTTATTCATCAGCATTGGGTGACTCATTTCAAAGATAGAAATGAGCAAGAAGAAGGATTGGATCTCTTGCTTATCGCAATGAAAGATATTCTTTATTACCATATAGAAAATGAAGCTGGGATAGTGTTTTTCGCCCCTTCTGATGAATTGCTTGAATTGGCAGCAAGGCGCTTTTCTCAGAATCAATTAGTAGCAGTCTTACAAGCTATTTTACAAGCAAAGCGAAAATTGAAGCAAAATGTCCATCCGACCTTAGTGATGGAACAGCTAACACTTCAAATACAGAGGTGATAAGGAATGATAGAGGTAATTGGTGTCCGTTTTAAAAAGGCGGGTAAAATATATTATTTTGATCCAGGGGAAGCTACCATTTCACTAGATAGTTATGTTATTGTAGAGACAATTCGTGGAATCGAATTTGGCAAGGTTGTTCTTACCAATAAAAAGGTTGACGAGGAAGATGTTGTTCTACCACTTAAGAAAGTGATTCGTATTGCAACGGATAAGGATAAGTTAACCGTTTTAGAAAATCAAGAACGCGCAGAAAAGGCCTTTCAAGCCTGCATGGATAAGATTAAAGAGCATGACTTGGATATGAATCTAGTAGAAGTGGAATATACATTTGACAGAAATAAAATAATATTTTATTTTACAGCAGACGGAAGAGTTGATTTTAGAAATTTAGTAAAAGATCTGGCTGCTATGTTTAAAACACGTATAGAACTACGTCAAATTGGGGTACGGGATGAAGCGAAGATGCTTGGCGGTATCGGACCGTGTGGTAGAATGCTTTGCTGTTCTACTTTTTTAGGAGATTTTGAACCCGTTTCAATTAAAATGGCAAAGGATCAGAATTTATCCCTAAATCCGGCAAAAATTTCAGGTCTATGTGGCAGACTGATGTGCTGTTTAAAATACGAAAATGATGATTATGAGACAGCGAAACGGGAATTGCCGGATATTGGGAAAACGATAGAAACACCTTATGGTAAAGGCAAGGTTGTAGGGTTAAACATCTTGGAACGACTCATCCAAATCGAAATCCCTGAAAAAGAACGAGTAATCGAATATACTTTAGATGAACTAATAGATGAAGGAATTTTAGCGCAAGCCACAGAATAACGGGGTGAGTAGCGTGAAAAACAGGCAAATTTTTGATCAGGTATCAGATATGGAAAAGCAAATTGGTGAATTATATGAGCAGTTAGGTGATCTTAAAGGCAAATTAAGTGATTTATTGGAAGAAAATCATCGACTTGCCATGGAGAACCACAATTTGCGTAATCACTTAGATCATTCAAAAGAAGATGAAGAGGAAACATCTGACAACAAAGCAGAAGTGAATAAGAGCTTTCCTGGTGAAGGTTATGATAACCTAGCTAGATTGTATGAAGAAGGCTTTCATATTTGTAACTTGGAATTCGGTAGTCCGAGACGAAATGAAGACTGTATTTTTTGTCTGGACTTTCTGAATAAAACGAAATAATGCAATGTATGGCTGTCTCGATTTCGGGACAGCCTTTATTACAGTTGACTACTTTTTGCTTACGAGAAAGGACATACATATGGTTGAATTATACGATGATGAGCGTTTAGATTATTTACTGGCTGATAACAGCATGAAAATTATTCAAAGTCCTTCTGCATTCTCTTTCTCTTTGGATGCAGTACTACTTGCAAACTTTGCTTATATTCCGAAAAAAAGAGGAGCCATACTTGATCTCTGCACAGGCAATGGTGTTATTCCATTATTACTGTCGAGAAGGAGTAAAAGTAACATAACAGGTGTGGAGATTCAAGAACGTATTTACCAGATGGCGAAAAGGAATATCGACTTGAATAACTTACGTGAGCAAATAAAGATACTGCATGGAGATTTAAAATGCATGCAACCGATAATAGGTCAAAGTAGTTTTGATGTAGTCACCTGTAACCCACCTTATTTTCCGACCCCGTCAGCTACTGAACATAACCTAAATGAATATTTAACAATTGCCAGACACGAAGTTTTCTGTAGTCTAGAGGACGTTGTGAAGGCATGTAAGCTGCATGTTCGTCCAGGAGGGAAGGTATCTATGGTACATCGACCAGGCAGACTTATTGATATTATTAGCCTATTTCGTAAGTACAAGCTCGAGCCAAAGCGTATTCAATTTGTTTACCCCAAAAAAGGGAAAGAAGCAAATATGCTATTAATTGAAGCAATTAGAGATGGGAAGCCAGATTTAAAAATCTTGCCACCTTTATATGTATACAATGAGGATGGTACGTATACAGAAGAGGCAGAGGAGATTATATATGCCTGAACATGAACATACGGTCTATATTCTGAAATGTAAAGATAACTCATTATATACAGGTTACACAAACAATTTGGAAAACCGGCTGAAAATGCATAATGAAGGAAAGGGTGCAAAATATACCCGTGGAAGAGGTCCGTTTCAAGTTGTTTATATCGAGCGCTTTTCCAGTAAAGAAAAAGCAATGAAGAAAGAGTATACCATTAAACAATTAACTCGCAAGGAAAAATTACAACTTATTCGAGCAGCCTTGAAAGAAGTGATAAAATATGAACATTCAACAAAGCTTTGATAACGAAAAAAAAGGGAAATTATACATTGTTCCGACCCCTATTGGTAACTTAGAGGATATTACGTTCCGTGCATTAAATATACTGCGCTCAGTGTCAATTATCGCAGCAGAGGATACACGAAATTCTAAAAAACTATTGAACCATTTTGACATCTCAACACCGTTAATTAGTTATCATGAGCACAATAAGCTGGCAAGAGAGGAACAACTGTTACGGCGATTGGAAAACCATGAATCAATTGCTATTGTAAGTGATGCAGGAATGCCTGCGATATCCGATCCTGGTCATGAGTTAATTCAAGCGGCGATTGAGCAAGAATTTTCTGTAGTAGTACTGCCTGGAGCAAATGCAGCATTATGTGCGCTGATCGGTTCTGGTTTACCAGCAAATGAATTTTATTTTTATGGTTTCTTACCCCGTAAAAAGAAAGACAAGGAGGCAGAACTAGAGAGATTACAACGGATACAGGCCTCTTTATTATTTTATGAGTCACCTTATCGTATAAAGGAGACATTAAAGGCTGCCAAGTCTGTACTTGGTAATCGCCGTGTGGTCCTAGCACGGGAGCTATCTAAACGGTTTGAAGAATATATTCGAGGTACACTGAATGAGGTTATCACCTATACAAAAGACATAGAGCTTAAAGGCGAATTTTGTATGGTTATTGATGGAACAGACCAGTTAATTCAAGAAACTTCATTATGGTGGGATGGCTATACTATTGTTGAACATGTAGATTACTATATAGATGAGAAAGACATGCCTAGCAAAGAAGCAATAAAGCTAGTTGCAAAAGAGCGAAAGCTTCCGAAACGTGAAGTGTATCAAGCCTATCATATCGAGGATTAATTTGTTGCTATAAAAAAAGGTCTAACGTGTAGAACAGGCGTCAGACCTTTTTGAGACAATAATCTTACTATTTATTAAATCTTGCTTCTATCTCTTTAACCAGCTCTTGTGCACCTTCTGGGCTGAGGACAAGTTTGCCGTTTGCTAAAGAGAGATTATCATCGGAAACCTCTCCAGTAAGATGACAAGTCATGTTTGGTTTGTACTTCTTAAGGATAATTTTGTCATTTTCCACGTAGATTTCCATCGCATCTTTTTCCTGAATTTCAAGCGTACGACGAAGTTCCATTGGGATGACAACACGGCCAAGCTCATCCACTTTACGTACAATTCCGGTAGATTTCAATTTCTTTCCCCCTAAGGTTAGAAAAACGAGCCAATTGTCAGCAAGGGCTTTCGTTCTTCCTTAAAATTTGTAAAGCAAAAAAATCGTCATATTTCGACATCACTCTATGCAATAGAATACCAGTGTTTCTTTTTTCTGTCAATAAATATTTACCTGAAAATTTAATAATTTGAAATACCTGTATAAATACTATTATATCAGGTTTTGTCTTTTACTTAATTGGTTAAAATAAGGTATAAATCTGAAAAAAGCAAATAAACAATCTAATATTTTTCGACAAAATTCGATGTTTTTCTATGTTTCTCTTACAAGACATGATGACATTGCACTCTATTTGGCAAAATAACGGATAAAAGCTACAATAGTATATAGTTTTAATAAAGGATGCTGGTGGATTTAGGAGGTAATGGGAATGCCAAATAACAAAAAAACGTTTTATATAACAACACCGATTTATTACCCTAGTGGGAATTTGCATATTGGTCATGCGTATTCTACGGTTGCTGGCGATGCAATTGCTAGGTATAAGCGGATGCGTGGCTATGATGTAATGTATTTAACAGGTACGGATGAGCACGGTCAAAAAATCCAAAAAAAGGCTACAGAAAAGGGTGTAACTCCACAAGCGTACGTTGATGACATTGTAAGTGGTATTAAAGATTTATGGAAGAAACTTAAAATATCAAATGATGATTTTATTCGGACGACGGAAGAGCGTCATAAAAAAGTAGTGTCCAAAATATTTGATCAGCTTGTTAAACAGGGGGATATTTATTTAGATCAATACGAAGGCTGGTATTGTACATCTTGTGAGTCCTTCTTTACAGAGAGACAGTTGGAAAATGGGCATTGTCCAGATTGTGGCGGTCCAGTTGAAAAAGTAAAAGAAGAATCCTATTTCTTCAAGATGAGCAAATATGTCGATCGACTTGTGCAGTTCTATGAGGATAATCCAACGTTTATTCAGCCAGAAAGTCGTAAAAATGAAATGCTGAATAACTTTATAAAACCAGGGCTTGAAGATTTAGCAGTATCTCGTACCACTTTTGACTGGGGTATTAAAGTTCCCGGTGATCCAAAGCATGTGATATATGTATGGATTGATGCTTTAACTAACTATATTACAGCTTTAGGTTATGGTACAGACGATGATAGTAAATATCAAAAGTTCTGGCCAGCAGATGTTCATTTAATGAGTAAGGAAATTGTTCGTTTTCACACGATATATTGGCCAATTATGTTAATGGCATTAGATCTTCCCTTGCCGAAGAAGGTTTTTGCGCATGGTTGGATACTGATGAAAGATGGAAAAATGTCAAAATCTAAAGGGAACGTTGTTGATCCTGTACAACTAACAGATAAGTACGGCCTTGATGCACTTCGCTATTATTTGCTTCGCGAAGTTCCATTTGGATCAGATGGTGTATTTACACCTGAAGGATTTGTAGAACGTACTAACTACGATTTGGCTAATGATCTAGGCAATCTATTAAACCGTACTGTTGCTATGATTAATAAATACTTTGATGGTCAGATTCCGTTATATCAAGCAAGTGAAACAGAGATTGAGGCTTCACTTGAAGCATTTGGAAAAGAAACGATTCAGAAAGTAGAAGAAGCGATGGAGAATATGCAGTTCTCTGTAGCACTATCCTCCCTTTGGCAGTTAATTAGTAGAACAAATAAATATATTGATGAAACAGAACCGTGGGTATTAGCTAAACATGAGGATCAGAAGGAACGATTGGGTAATGTAATGGCCCATCTAGCTGAATATCTTAGAAAAATTGCAGTTATGCTACAGCCATTCTTAACAGAAGCACCTACAGAAATCTTCCGACAGCTCCATGTCACAGAAGCGGCATTAAAGGAATGGGATAGCATTTATCGTGAAGGGCAAATTAGTGTAGGTACTAAAGTTCAAAAAGGAAAGCCAATCTTTCCTCGCTTGGATGTAGATAAAGAAGTACAAACTATTAAAGCAATGATGCAAAATCCTGCACAGGTTAAGGAAAAAGCTACGAAGGAAGAAACCAAAAGTACACAAGAAATTACCTTTGATGACTTTATGAAGATAGACATGCGAGTGGCAGAGGTAATAAAAGCAGAGCCTGTCAAGAAGGCTGATAAGTTATTGAAGCTTCAATTAGATCTTGGAGCGGAGAAACGGCAAGTTGTTTCAGGTATTGCACAGTACTATCAACCACATGAATTAACAGGTAAAAAAGTAATCTGTGTAACGAATTTAAAACCTGTAAAACTAAGAGGCGAAAAATCAGAAGGTATGATTCTTTGTGGGGAAGATGAACATGGTAAGCTCGTTTTAGCATCTGTAGAAGAATCACTGCCGAATGGATCTGTCGTGAAATAAAAATAGGAAAACGGGCTGCTTGTAAGGTTCGTCAATTTTTAAATTTTTAAAGTACATGACTCTAGTTGAAATGGGGTTCGTATGAAAGGCATTAGCTATGAGTAAATTTGTTCATGACATGTTGAACCTTGTAGGGAAAGTGAAGTATATTCGGTTTGAATAAGTAGGGAGCTGGCTTTTGGGACAGCTCCTTTCTAAGCATAAGGAAGTTTTATTTTGTCATATAGTAAAGTAATTTTATTTGCTTCGGTCTGTCCAAGCTTATTTGAAGATAAACAGGTGAAATATATGACATAGCGTTTGAGCTTTGTGTTTAAGGAGTGAAGTGGTTTGTTATTTGATACACATGTTCATTTAAATGCGAGGGATTTCTTTGAAGATCGCGATGAAACAATTCAGCGTGCTTTTGGTACCGGCGTAAACTATATGGTGGTAGTCGGTTTTGATCGGGAAACGATCCCGTTAGCTATCGAAATTGCAGAACAATATGAAACCATTTATGCGGCTGTAGGCTGGCACCCGGTGGATGCTATAGATATGACGGATGAAGAATTAAACTGGATTGAGGAATTTTCTGCTCATCCAAAGGTTGTAGCTATCGGAGAGATGGGATTAGACTATCATTGGGACAAGTCACCGAAGGATGTACAAAAAGACGTTTTTCGTAAACAAATACGGTTGGCGAAGAAATTAAATATGCCAATCATTATTCATAATCGTGAGGCGACCGAAGATGTTATTGAAATTCTTCAAGAAGAAGGTGCAGCATCTATTGGCGGTATTATGCATTGCTATAATGATTCAGCAAAATATGTACAAGCCTGTCTGGATATGAACTTTTACATCTCTCTTGGAGGTCCAGTAACATTCAAAAATGCAGTAGAGCCAAAGGAAGTAGCGGTACAGGTGCCATTAGACCGACTGTTGGTTGAAACGGATGCACCTTTTTTAGCTCCACATCCAAATAGAGGTAAAAGAAATGAGCCTTCCTATGTTAAATTAGTAGCAGAAAAAATAGCTGAGCTGCGAGGTTTAACCTTGGAAGAAATTAGTGAAAACACGACAAAAAACGCTATTTCTCTCTTCGGGATAAAATTATGACGGTTGTAAAATAAGAAAAATATTTTGTTAAAAAATAGGAAAAAAACGGTATAAAAAAAAGGTTAGCATTTAAGCTAACCTTTTTTTTATTGATAATTAAAAGATGGCGAAAAACCAGTTGTACCAATGCTTTCATTGTACTTATTAAAGAGTAATCCGCTCCTCAAATTAATGTGTAATCTAATTGTAACTTAATCGTAATCGGATATACTTTGACTTTGCATATAACTGTTAATATAATCAAAATGCATTAAGAGGAGGCAGAAGCATGCGAATGATTTCAAAGCTAATGCCGGCGTCGACAATGAAGCTGGTTATTTCAGGTATTGGTGTTTTGGCACTTGTTGTATTTTCCGGATTAGTACTATTTGATGCTACGAAGGCAGAAGTAGTCATAACTGAAGACGGTAAAGAACAAACAGTGAAAACGCATAAAAATACCGTTGAAGAACTGCTTGCAGAAGTAGGAATTACCGTCGGGGAGCATGATCATTTGTCACACAGTAAAGATGCTTCTATTGAAAACGGTATGGAAATTGAGTACAACAAAGCCAAGCAGGTTTTTGTAACTATCGATGGAGAAAAGCAGGAATTCTATACAACTGCAGACACAATAGATGAATTTTTACAAGAAAAGAATCTCTCATTTCAACAGCATGATGATATCTCACATAATCAAGGGGATACCATTGAAGATGGACTACATATTCAAGTAAAACAGGCATACCAGATTACCATTAACGATGGAAACAACCAAACAAAATCAAAACCGACCACAGGTGGAACAGTAAAAGATATCTTAGCTCAATCAGACATTTCATTTGATCCGGAAGGCTTGGATAGAATTAAGCCAGCATTGGATGAAAAGGTGAAAAAAGATACGAATATTACGATTGTTCGCGTTAAAAAGGTTAAGGATGTAGTTACAGAAGCGGTTGCCTTCGAGACAGAGAAAAGAAAAGATAGCAGTCTTCCAAAGGGAGAAGAAAGGGTTCTTTCGGAAGGGAAAGACGGTAAGCTGAAAAAAGTCTATGAGATTGTCAAAGAAAACGGAAAAGAAGTTAGCCGCGAGCTTCTAAGCAAGGATGTTGTTGAAAAAAGTGAGAATCGAGTTATAGCTGTAGGTACGAAACAGGAAAATAAGCTTGTGACCTTATCGAGCAAGAAGTCACATTCGAGCTCAAAGAAAAAATCAAGTTCTAAGCCTTCTGGCGGAAAAGTGTTTACAATGAGTGCAAGTGCGTATACAGCTAGTTGTAACGGCTGTTCTGGTTATACATCTACGGGTATCAATTTAAATGCAAATCCGAATAAAAAAGTAATAGCTGTCGATCCAAGTGTTATCCCATTAGGTTCAAAAGTTTGGGTAGAAGGTTATGGAGAAGCAATAGCTGCTGATACTGGCGGTCATATTGTTGGAAATCGCATCGATGTTCATGTTCCTTCGAAGCAGGCAGCGTATAATTGGGGAAGGAAAACAGTAACAGTAAAGGTTATTAATTAATATTTATGCTCTTACCATGATATAGTGGTAAGAGCATTATTTATTATGGGTATAGAAAGAGGAACAAATGTGAAAATAAAAGAAGTGATTGTTGTTGAAGGTAGAGATGATACAACAAAGATTCTTCAGGCGGTTAATGCTGATACAATTGAAACAAATGGATCAGCGATTAATGATACGATTATAAAGCAAATAAAGCATGCGAAGGATAAACGGGGGATTATTATTTTTACAGACCCAGATTATCCTGGTGATCGCATTCGTCATATTATTGACCAGGCTGTACCAGGCTGCAAGCATGCGTTTTTAACTCAACATGAGGCACGAGCTAAGCATCCTAATAACAAAAGTTTAGGGATAGAACACGCTTCACCTGAAACGATTCGCAAGGCTCTCGCTGATGTATATGAGCTAAAGGAAGCGCACGCGAGTGAAATTGCAAAGGAAAATGTAATCAACAGCGGACTAATCGGAGGGGCGCAAGCAAAGAAACGACGGGAACGATTGGGTGAGCTGCTACAAATTGGTCATACAAACGGAAAGCAGCTTTTAAAAAGGTTGTCGATGTTCGAAATAACCAAAGAGGAATTTGATAATGCGTTAGCACAAATACAGCGGGAGGAAAAGCATGACAGTGAATAAATATATTGCAACACCATCACGTACAAAGGAAATACTAACAAAGTATAACTTCTCGTTTAAAAAGAGCCTGGGACAAAATTTTTTAATTGATACTAACATATTGGAAAATATCATATCCCATGCAGGAATTGATAAAAACGCAGGTGCAATTGAAATAGGACCTGGTATCGGTGCGTTGACAGAGCAATTAGCTATTCATGCAGATAAAGTAGTTGCTTTTGAAATAGATCAGCGTTTATTACCCGTCTTGCAGGATACCCTACAACCCTACTCAAATATTCAAATTATCCATCAGGATATTTTGAAGGCAAATGTATCAGAAGTCATTTCCTCCTGCTTTTCGCAGGAACAACCGGTACATTTAGTTGCAAATTTACCTTACTATATCACTACACCTATTTTGCTGAAGCTTTTGCATGACAATCTTTCTGTAGAGAGCTTCACTGTAATGATTCAAAAAGAAGTGGCTGAAAGAATGGCAGCTAAGCCCAATAGCAAAAGCTATGGGTCCTTGACCATTGCCGTTCAGTATTATACGGAGGCAGAAGTGGTCATGCATGTTCCTAAACGAGCATTTATGCCACAGCCTAATGTGGATTCCAGCATATTAAAGTTAGTGAGACGGGAAAAGCCGCCTGTCCAAGTGCACAATGAAACGTTCTTTTTTATGCTTGTTAAAGCTTCTTTTGCACAACGAAGAAAAACACTTCGCAATAATTTAGTCAATCATTTTAAACCTGATTGGGATAAAGAAACGATTGTACAACTATTAGAAGAAGCTGGAATTGATGGCAATAGACGTGGAGAATCATTGTCTATTGAGGAATTTGCTGTATTAGCAAATGCATTTTATTCAGTTGTTAATAATAATACATGATGTGCTTATGAAGAGTGAATTAGGTATAGAACATAAACGCTAACCCTTAAGAGACGGAAAAAATGGTAAATGAATGGTTCTATATAAAAAATGCTGGGATGAGAGGTGTCTCTGCGAGAGACTACTTCATTTTCTGCGACGGTTATTACGAAGCATTATCTCTAGGCAGCATTCATGTCATTCTGCCTATATGAGGTTAAATTGAAACGCAACAAACGTTTTGACCCACAAAAGCTGAACGGATTCGAATGCGAGCTGAAACGCTTCGAATAATCGTTCAGCTTTTTTCTATAAGTAACTTACTTTATGTTTTATTCTCATTTTGCTGTCCAAGGTAGTTAAAAGTAATTATATAGGTGATCTGTAATAAACGCACAGATTTTATGATGGACTCATACGCTATATCAGAATGTTTTGGAAGGCTGTGAGGTGTCAGTTATGAACTATTCGAAGGGTGATCTGGTTACAAGAAAATCTTACAATCATGATTTGTTGTTTCGGGTTGCTAGTGTGAAAAAAAATAGTGCTGATTTATATGGTGAAGATATCCGCCTGAAAGCAGATGCGCCTATATCTGATTTAAAGAAGATACAAGAAAGAGAATTAGAGAAGCGTAGACAAAAAGGAAAGGAAAAAGAGGAATTTTCCTTCCGTTTATTTCGGCAGGACTATCAATTGATGAAAGAGAAACGTGAATATCACGCAACCGAAGGCTATCAGCATGAACCGATTTTTTTTCAATTACCAGCCAAAGTTCTGCATCTAGACGGCGATCAAATGTATTTAAAGAAATGCATTGAATTATATCAACGAATCGGATTACAAGTACATGGAGTGCATTTACATGAAAGGGAAATGCCGATACAAATAGGTGAATTGGTGGAGAAGATACAGCCTGACATTATCGTCATTACAGGACATGATGCGTTTTCCAAGAACAAGGGCAGAAAAAATGACATACGTGCATATAGACATTCTAAGTTTTTTGTGGAAACAGTACGAGAAGCACGAAAGATTAATCCTAATGTGGATCAGCTAGTTATCTTTGCAGGTGCATGCCAATCACATTTTGAATCACTAATTCGAGCAGGTGCTAATTTCGCAAGTTCTCCGCTACGAATTAATATACATGCGTTAGATCCTGTTTATATTGCAGCAAAGATTGCTTATACACCATTCATGGAAAAGGTTAGTGTATGGGAAGCACTAAGAAATACACTTACAGGTGATAAAGGAATGGGTGGGATAGAAACGAGAGGATTATTAAGAACAGGGTTACCCTATTTAGAAGATGAATCAAACGAATGAGCAACTTGCCTTCAGGTAAGGTTGCTGGATAAAAATGGTACAAGTTGGTAAATGAACGAGTAATTTTTTCATGGAATATACACATGTAAATAGCAAAGTTCCAATTAATTTAAAAAAATATACATAAAAACTTAACATATGCCAAATAATAAGCGAAATAGACAAAATAAATTGTTGACATTAAAATTGATATCTTGTTATAATAAATAGTTTTATTTGACTATTGTACAAGTTTATGGTATGCTAAATCCAGTGAGGTGGAGTATAGTGGCGAAAACATTAATCGAAATAAAGCAAGGTCTTGAAGGTCATGTTGGTAAACGGTTAAAGCTTAGAGCGAACGGCGGCAGAAGGAAAACAATTGAGCGGTCGGGAATATTAGCAGAAACGTATCCTTCTGTGTTTATTGTTGAGCTTGACCAAGAAGAAAATGCATTCGAACGTGTTTCATACAGCTATGCAGACGTTTTAACAGAAACAGTGGAACTTAGTTTTACAGACGAACGTACCATTGCTTCCGTGCTTGAGCAGTAGCCCTTAGGTTTACTGCTTTTATTTTATAGATTTATAACTGAATTATCTGTAATTTTGATGAACTACTTAATACGAAGGTAGTTTGACTTTCCATTTAAATTTTTCCTTTTTTGTATACATATAACGCGAATTAAACAACGAATCTGCTACAAACTATAAATGTCGTAAGGTAAGACTCATCATACGAAGGGAGTTGTTCTTTCATGGCTAATCGACGTGGAATAATGTCAGACCATTTGAAAGAAGAAATCGCCAAAGAGTTAGGATTTTACGACACGGTGCAGCAGGAAGGTTGGGGCGGTATCAAGGCTAGAGATGCTGGTAATATGGTTAAGCGAGCCATTGAAATTGCTGAAGCAAACATGCAACAAAAAGGCAGATCCTAAAGGGTTTGCCTTTTTGTGTTTTGGCGGGACTTGTACCTGCTTGTAGTCGCCTCCAATTATGTAATATGTTACAATTTTAATATCTATCTACAAGAAGGGTGACGGGTGATGGTGCTTTATGAGAAAGCCCCTGCGAAGATTAACTTATCGCTTGATGTGTTAAGTAAGAGAGATGATGGTTATCACAACGTTGAAATGATTATGACGTCAATAGACTTGTCTGACCGTATCGAATTATTTGAATTGAATCAGGACAGAATAGAGATCTCGTTGGAAAGTAGATTTGTGCCAAGCGATGAACGGAACTTAGCGTATAAAGCTGCAGATGCAATTAAGCGGAAATACGGAATTCGTAGAGGGGTTCATATCAAAATTGAGAAAAGCATACCCGTTTCAGCAGGATTAGGAGGAGGGAGCACAGATGCTGCAGCTGTTCTAAGAGGTTTAAACAGGCTTTGGTCACTACATATACCGATGGATGAACTAGCAAATTTAGGCGCGACACTTGGAACAGATGTACCATTCTGTGTCTATGGTAAGACCGCGCTAGCTAGTGGGCGAGGAGAAGTGATTAATGCCCTACCAGCGCCTCCGCCATGCTGGGTCATTTTAGCCAAGCCAGACATAGGTGTGTCATCTAGAACCATTTTTCAGCGAATTATCGTGGATGAACTTGCTCATCAGCAAACACAAGGAGTGATCCAAGCGTTAAGAGCAAATGATTTTGAGCTGCTTTGCAGAAGTACAGGAAATAATTTAGAAGCAATTACTGTACAATTATACCCTGAAGTGCAACGGATCAAAGATGCAATGAGACAAGCAGGAGCCTTAGGTGTATTAATGAGCGGAAGTGGGCCTACTGTATATGGTCTAGTTGAGCAAGAAAGCAAGGCAAAAAGAATTTATAACGGTATGCGCGGATTTTGTGATGAAGTATATTTTGTACGTCTTTTAGGTTAAATATTGATAAAACACATATGATAATGGTATATTAAAGGGAAATATTCGGTTTTGAGGTGTAGTTATGAAAAGAAGTAATCGTTTAGTCGCGTTGACTAATTATTTTCTTGAGAATCCAAGATTGCATAAACAGTTACCTTATTTCGTAAATAGGTTAGAAACAACGAAGGCTTCCGTAAGCGAAGATATGGATATTATTGATGCTGTATTTCGTAATGAAGGATTGGGTTATTTGCAACGGACCACCGGAGCTGGTGGTGGTGTGAAGTATATCCCAGAGTATTTACATGAAAAGAGTGAAGCATTCATTCATGAAATGTGTCACCAGTTAGCGGATCCGGTACGAATTCTGCCTGGTGGGTACCTTTACATGAGTGACCTCTTAGGTAATCCGAAAACAGTAAGAGAAATAGGTCGGGTTTTTGCTTCTGCATTTTCGCAGATGGAAATTGATGTTGTTGTCACGGTTGCTACAAAAGGTATTCCTTTAGCCTACTCGGTGGCTTCTTTTCTTGACGTCCCTGTAGTAATTGTGCGAAGAGACCCCAAAGTAACCGAAGGGTCATCCGTTAGTATAAATTATGTATCTGGCTCCTCAAGAAAGATTCAAACAATGGTTCTTCCAAAACGGAGCTTGGAAGAAGGTGCAAATGTCTGCATTATTGATGATTTCATGAAGGCTGGTGGAACAATTACTGGAATGATTAACTTATTAGAAGAATTCAATGCTCAAGTGAAGGCAATAGGTGTATTGGCTGAGGCGGACGATGAAGAAGAAGAAAGGGTTGTAGAAAATTATACTTCCTTAATTAAAATATCAAATGTCGATCTTAAAGCTAAAAGCATTGAGGTTCATCCTGGTAATTTTGTAGAAATAGGCGATCGTAAGTAAGGCAAAAACACCTGTTTTTTCCATCCATTTGAAAATATTTTATTTTTTTTAATAATTTAGCAGGATTTTAAATAGTTTTGTTGAACTAGATAATATAGATTCAAATGGGAAAAGGTGGTGATACATCATGGAAGTAACTGACGTTAGATTGCGCCGCGTTAATACGGAAGGAAGAATGCGAGCGATTGCATCGATTACTTTGGATCAAGAATTTGTAGTTCATGATATCCGTGTTATTGATGGGAATAATGGACTATTCGTTGCTATGCCATCCAAACGAACACCGGATGGGGAGTTTAGAGACATTGCACATCCTATAAATTCTGGGACACGTGCTAAGATTCAAGATGCTGTATTAGAAGAATACCATCGTGCAGGAGAAGCTGAAGTGGAGTATGAAGAAGCTGGAGCTTCCTAATATGCACACAATATTTGGGATGCAACTAGAGGTCTAATCTACATCAGGTTAGCCTTCTTTTTTTGTAGTCTAGAAAATTTTAAAAGTAGCCCATGTGGATAAATATGGACGTGTTGAGCCGCGTCCAGCTCCAGCGCCCGGAAACTAGGCAACTTCACGAATCGCCCTACGATAAGAAAACTCACCGTGATTCCTTTATCTCCGTTGACTCGCTCCAGTCGCTGCGTTTCTAATCGGAGGCTTGCGACTTTGTTCTTTTGCAAGCGATTTAGTAATGTTTTTGTGCTTTTGTCTACTTAAGCTTATTAGAATGAATCGAATCGCTCTGTATTTTTCTTGAGACGTGCATAAAGGCGGCAAGTATGGAAAGTTTTACATTACCGAGGACCTTGTTTTATACGCTTTATCTATTGAAATGAAAAGGGTTTTAAGATAATATTCATTATGGATAAATCGAATTGATGGAGGTTTCCTTATGACGAAGCGATATGCTGTTGTTTTAGCAGCGGGTCAGGGTACGAGAATGAAATCTAAGCTATACAAAGTACTCCATCCCGTAGCAGGTCGTCCAATGGTAAAGCATGTCATTGATCAGATAAACACAGTGAAGCTAGATGAAATTGTTACAGTAGTAGGCTTTGGTGCAGATATGGTTAAAGAGCAAATTGGCGACGAAAGTAAATTTGTTATTCAAGAAGAGCAATTAGGAACGGGGCATGCAGTGCTCCAAGCAGAGGATTTATTAAAAGAAAATGAAGGAACAACACTAGTAGTTTGCGGAGATACCCCTTTAATAACGAGCGAAACGTATCAAGCACTATTTGACCATCATGAGCAGACAGGTGCTAAAGCAACTGTATTAACCGCAAAAGCTCCAAATCCATATGGCTATGGTAGAGTTATTCGCAATGCGGTTGATGAAGTAGAAAGAATCGTAGAACAAAAAGATGCCACCGAAAAAGAACTACTCGTTGATGAAATTAATACAGGTACATATTGTTTTGATAATCAAGCACTATTTCAGGCGCTGCAAAATGTGTCCAATGATAACGCACAAGGTGAATACTATTTACCGGATGTTATCGAAATCCTTCAAAAACAGGGTGATAAGGTCAGTGCATTTATGACAGCTAGTTTTGAGGAAACACTAGGAGTAAATGACCGTATAGCCTTAGCAGAAGCAGAAAAAACCATGAAACAACGCATTAATGAAAAGCACTTACGAAATGGCGTAGCGATAATCGATCCGGATAATACGTATATTGAACCAGATGTAGAGATAGAGCCGGATACCATCATCCATCCTGGAACGATATTAAAGGGTGATACGGTTATAAAAGGCAATGCAGAAATTGGACCACATTCAGAAGTTACGAATTGTTACGTGGGGAATGGGACTGTTATTAAACAAAGTGTTGCTAGTGATAGTAAGATTGGTAATCATGTCAAAATTGGGCCATTTGCACATATTCGTCCAGAAAGCTCCATAGGTGATCAAGCAAAAGTTGGAAATTTTGTAGAGATTAAGAAGACCGATTTAGCTGAGAAGAGTAAAGTATCACATTTAAGCTATATTGGTGACGCAAAAGTTGGCAGCAATGTCAATATTGGTTGTGGTACAATAACAGTAAACTATGATGGAAAGCATAAATATTTGACGACGATAGAAGATGATGCATTTATTGGATGTAATTCTAATCTAATTGCTCCAGTTACTGTCGGAAAAGGATCCTATGTGGCGGCTGGTTCAACAATTACTAAAGATGTACCGGAAGATTCTTTGTCTGTAGCTAGAGCTAGACAAACGAATAAAGAAGGATATGCGTCAAAAATCAAAAACAGACAAAAAGACTAACGGAGGGTTCTAACTCATGGCATCTACTTACAAAGATACATCTTTGAAAGTGTTCACATTAAATTCTAATCCTAAACTTGCTGAAGATATTGCGGAGCATATTGGTACAATGCTTGGTAAATGTACTGTATCTCGCTTTAGTGATGGTGAAATTCAGATCAACATCGAAGAAAGTGTACGTGGTTGTGATGTATACGTTGTACAATCTACATGTTCCCCGGTAAATCAGCATATTATGGAGTTATTAATTATGATTGACGCTTTGAAGCGAGCGTCTGCTAAATCCATAAATATTGTAATGCCATATTATGGATATGCTAGACAAGATCGTAAGGCTCGTTCTCGTGAACCGATTGCTGCTAAGCTTGTTGCAAATCTATTAGAAACGTCTGGTGCCGATCGTGTCATTACATTGGATTTACATGCTCCACAAATCCAAGGATTTTTTGATATCCCTATAGATCACCTACAAGGTGTTCCTATTCTGTCTGATTATTTTGAAGCGAAGAGCTTAGAAGATATTATTATTATGTCTCCAGATCACGGTGGAGTTACACGTGCTCGTAAAATGGCTGATCGACTAAAAGCGCCAATAGGTATTATTGATAAACGTAGACCTCGCCCTAACGTTGCCGAGGTTATGAATATCGTTGGTAATATTGAAGGCAAGACAGCTATTCTAATAGACGATATTATTGATACAGCAGGAACTATTACACTTGCTGCAAATGCATTGGTAGAAAATGGTGCTAAAGCGGTATATGCGTGTTGTACACATCCAGTATTATCTGGTCCAGCGATTGAACGTATTAATGACTCTAAAATCAAGGAACTTGTTATTACGAATTCGATTCCTTTACCAGAGGACAAGCAGCTTAATAAAATTACTCAGTTATCGGTTGCGCCGTTAATTGGCGAGGCAATTATTCGTGTCCACGAATTGCAATCAGTAAGTATCTTATTCGATTAAATGTTTAGATATTGCATTTAATGGGTATTCTCTATATGAATGTTTTTTTATAGACAACTGCATGAATTACACAGACAAAGTAGAAAAGAAGAAAGGGCTTATAACTAAAAGCCTAGGATTTTTCTAATAACTTGGAGGGTGATGTACGTGGCAGTTAAATTAGAAGCAACATTACGAGAGGATCTTACTAAATCGGCAACAAAGGAAATACGAAATAGTGGTAGAGTACCAGCTGTTATCTACGGAAAAGAAAAGGATTCGGAATCCATATCTGTAGATAGCATTGAATTAATAAAGACGGTTCGAGATGAAGGGAAAAATGCTATTATTACGCTAAATGTGGAAAACAATAAATCGGTAGATGTTATGTTACACGATTACCAAATTGATCCATTGAAGGACGAGCTAATTCATGCAGACTTTTATATTGTTAATATGGCTGAAGAGATGGATGTTGAGGTTGCGCTTCGTTTAGAAGGTGAAGCTCAAGGGACAAAAGATGGTGGCGTACTTCAACAGCCAATGTATGAGTTACAAGTTCGAGCAAAACCTGGAAATATTCCAGAGGAAATTATCGTGGATATTACAGACCTTAAGATTGGAGATAGCATATCTGTCTCGGATATAACGATTAAAGGAAATTACGAAGTACTTGAAGATAGTGACACTACGATTGCAACGGTATTGGCTCCTGACACATTGGAAGATGTGGAAGAGGCTCCAGATGAGAATGCTGAGCCTAAATTAGTAGGTGCTGAAGATGATGCAGATGCAAAAAAGGAATAAAGCAACCATTCCATCATTGATGGTTTTACTTCCCGTTCATATGGGATAAACATGTAAATTATATAACAATGAGTGACTCCCTCCTGTACAGGAGGGTTTGTTGTATTGTATGATACTTTCTAGGAAAGATTTTCTGATAAAGGAAGTAAGCAAATGAAATGTATAATTGGATTAGGTAACCCTGGTAAGAAATATAATGGTACTAGGCATAATGTTGGGTTCATGGTCATTGATGAATTACTTCATCGTCATTCATGGAAGTTGAATAAGTCCAAGTATAAGGGTGATTATACGATTGTTCACTTGGACGGAGAAAAGGTATTGCTCCTAGAACCACAGACCTTTATGAACCTATCCGGCGATGCTGTTAGACCATTAATGGATTATTATGATATAAAACTAGAAGATATATTAATTATCTATGATGATTTAGATTTACCTGTTGGGAAAATCCGGTTACGTCAAAAAGGCGGACATGGCGGACATAATGGTATTCGTTCCATTATCGATCATTTAGGTACAAAAGATTTTAAACGGATCAGAATAGGTGTAGGAAGGCCAACGTCTTCTGTTTCAGTTGTAGATTATGTTCTTAGTAATTTTTCAAAGGGAGAATCAGAAGCTGTATCTGACAGTATTGGAAGAGCCGCGGATGCATGTGAAGCATGGCTAAGCGCCTCGTTTTCGCAGGTAATGAATGAATATAATCAATGATGCTTTCATAGGATAGGATACATACATTCATATAGCAACGGGAGCTTTTATTTATTGTATAAGATAAGCGTTTTTCGGATAAACTTTTAATATGAGTTGAAAGTTATTCGAGGAGGTTCCCAGTTTGTCTATTGTGTATACTTGCAAACACTGCGGTCAGGAAATAGGAAGACTGAAACAGCAGGTAGTTGATACATCTATGCTGGGTTTGGATCAATTGACAGCAAAGGAAAAAGAAGAGATGATCACATATAAGTCAAATGGTGATGTGCAGATTGAAGCTATTTGTGAAAATTGTGAAGATGCCTTAGGACATCATCCACATTACCATGAGCTAGATTTTTTTATTCAGTAATATAACCAGCAAAGGCTTTGGTGTAATAACCAAGGCATTTTTGCGCTTCTTTCACAGATATAGTTATTGAGGCTTTGATCGTTTCTTTTAGTTTGAAAGAGAATGATAGAAAAGGATTTGGTCCATAGGGTGTATTTGTCCATATTATCGTGGATAACTCACTTTGACTTTATCAGCTATGAAAGATGTAGAATGTCATGTAAGAATGAATATTAGGATAGGTTAAAGGTAAGTAAGCCAATGCGCTTTTAGCACACCCTATGTACGTGGAGGTTTAGTAATGAAAGGTATTCAAAATTATTTACAATCAAAAGATGATATAAAATCGATTATACATGGAATTTCTAGTGGAATGGAAGAGCAACTTGTTGCCGGTCTGTCTGGCTCGGCGAGAAGTCTATTGGTTTCTATCATTCATACTTCAATTCATAAACCGGTATTATTAGTTACACATCAATTAGTTCAAGCGCAACAGTTATATGATGACCTCACAGCTTTTATGGGAGATGATGATGTGCATCTCTATCCGGTGAATGAATTAATTGCTTCAGAGATTGCAATAGCAAGTCCTGAATTACGTAGTCAGAGAATTGAATCCTTAACCGCTTGGACGAAGAAGAAATCTGGTATATTAATTGCTCCTGTTGCTGCTTTGAAGCGTATACTACCTCCGCCAGAATATTGGAGTAATTATCAGCTGCCATTTACAGTTGGGGAGGATATTGATGTAGAACAATATCTTAATTCGATGGTAGATATGGGTTATGAACGAGTATCGATGGTAACAACTCCTGGAGAATTTAGCAGGCGTGGTGGAATTATTGATATTTACCCAATAACCGAACAACATCCAATTCGAATTGAGTTGTTTGATGAAGAAATCGATTCTATTCGATATTTTGATGCAGATACCCAACGTTCACTGGATAAATTACAGGAAATAATAATTGGACCGGCAACAGAGCTACTTTTATCACAATCTGATATCCATGCTGGAGGGGAGCGTCTTGAGGAAGCGCTTTCCAAAACGTTGAAATCGTTGAAATCTAAAGAGTCAAAAGAAAAACTATTAGAGGTCATGGAGAGGGATATTGAGCGCTTAAAGAACTTAGAGCACTTTCCGGAAATGTATAAATACATCGGCTATCTTTACAAAAACCCTGCTAGTTTACTAGATTATATGCCGAGTGATGGACAAATCATACTTGATGAGATGAGCCGTATACAGGAGACAGCGGTGCACCTGGATTCGGAGGAGGCTGATTGGTACAGTAGTTTGTTGGAGTCCAATCAGATGGTGAAGGACAGTATATTTTCATTCGATTGGCATACGATTTGGTCAAATATGAAGCAGCCACGTTTATATATGTCCGTATTTTTACGCCATATTCCAAACACACAACCGCAAAATATTATTAATTTGTCTTCAAGACCTATGCAAGAATTTCATGGGCAAATGCATTTATTTAAAAATGAGTTAAAGCGCTGGGAAAAAGGTGAGTATTCGGTTGTCGTATTAGCTCCCGATTCTAAGCGTGCAGAAAAAATTCATTCCATTTTCATGGATTATGATATCGATGTGGGGTTAGCCAGTGATTTACAGCTTCCTGTAGACAAACCTACAATAGCTACAGGGAATATTACGAGTGGTATTGAGTTACCGATGCATAAATTGGTGCTTATTACAGAACAGGAATTATTTAAAAAGCGTACCAAGCGAGCTCGAAAACAGCAAAAAATTTCGAATGCCGAACGAATCAAGAATTATCAGGAGTTAAAGGTTGGCGATTATGTTGTTCATGCGAACCATGGAATTGGGAAATATTTAGGCATTGAAACGTTGCAAGTAAATGATCTTCATAAGGATTATATGCTTATCAAGTATTCTGGTGATGATAAGCTTTTTGTGCCAATAGATCAAATTGATCAAGTTCAAAAGTTTGTTGGTTCAGAAGGAAAAGAGCCGAAGCTGTATAAACTAGGCGGCAGTGAATGGACAAAGGTAAAGCGAAAAGTACAGTCCTCTGTTGAAGACATTGCGGATGATCTTATTAAGCTTTATGCAGAAAGAGAAGCGAAGAAGGGTTACGCATTTTCTGAGGATACTGAAATGCAGCGTGAATTTGAAGCGTCTTTTCCGTATCAAGAAACAGAAGATCAACTTCGTTGTATTGAAGAGATTAAACAAGATATGGAAAGAGAACGTCCAATGGACCGACTGCTTTGTGGTGATGTAGGGTATGGAAAAACAGAAGTAGCAATTCGTGCAGCTTTTAAAGCGATCGCGGATGGTAAACAAGTTGCTATTCTAGTTCCAACAACGATTTTGGCCCAGCAGCACTTTGAAACAATTCGCGAGCGTTTTCAGGATCATGCTATAACGATAGGGTTATTAAGTAGGTTTCGAACACGAAAGCAACAAAAAGAAACGATTGATGGATTAAGGAAAGGAACCGTGGACATCGTTATTGGTACACACCGTGTTTTATCTAAGGATGTACAATATAGTGATTTAGGCCTGTTGATTGTTGATGAAGAACAACGATTTGGTGTTAAACATAAGGAAAAAATTAAACAATTAAAAACAAATGTGGATGTGCTTACACTAACGGCTACACCTATTCCTAGGACATTGCATATGTCGATGCTAGGGGTACGGGATTTATCGGTAATCGAAACCCCGCCAGAAAATCGTTTCCCAATTCAGACATATGTAATGGAGTATAATCCAATTTTTATGCGTGAGGCAATTGAACGAGAGATGGCCCGTGGTGGTCAGGTCTTCTTCTTGTATAACCGGGTAGAGAACATAGACAAAGTAGCAAGAGACCTTGGTATGCTTGTTGACGCAAGAATTGCTGTAGCTCATGGTCAGATGAACGAATCGGAACTGGAAAATATTATTTTCGCTTTCTTAGAAGGTGAATACGATGTGCTTGTAAGTACAACCATTATCGAAACGGGAGTAGATATTCCGAATGTAAATACATTAATCGTAAATGATGCCGATCGTATGGGATTAAGTCAACTGTATCAACTAAGAGGTCGTGTAGGACGATCAAATCGAGTTGCTTATGCGTACTTTACGTATAAGAAGGATAAGGTATTAACAGAGGTTGCTGAGAAACGATTACAGGCGATTAAGGAGTTTACTGAACTTGGGTCAGGTTTTAAAATTGCTATGCGGGACTTATCTATCCGTGGAGCGGGTAATCTCCTTGGTGCACAACAGCATGGATTTATTGATTCTGTAGGCTTTGATATGTATTCGCAAATGTTAAAAGACGCCATTGATGCGCGTAAAGAAGGAAAAGAAATTGAAGAAATCACACCATTTGACACGGAGTTGGCATTGAGCATTGATGCATATATTCCTGATACGTATATTAAGGACGAGAAGCAAAAAATCGAAATATATAAACAATTTCAGTCTATTGCTTCTACAAATGACGTAGAAGATTTACGAGATGAATTGATAGATCGATTTGGCGATTATCCAGAAGAAGTAGAGCATTTATTCACAGTAACTGTACTGAAGATAGTTGCAAAGAAAGAACGTGTGGCTTCACTTAGTGAGAAAGGGAATAAAATTGAAATGCTCGTTGATGAAAATCGAAGTCAACAAATTGATGGTGCTAAATTATTTGAAATTGCTAATACATTTGGCCGTGGTGTTCAATTGGGAACAGAAAACAATAAATTGAAGATCGTGTTTAAATATACAAGGGATAACAAGCACCAACGATATGAGATTGTTGAAGATTTTATAGGTAAATTAACTAAAGCGAATCGAGATGCGTAAAATTTTGGTACTTCATGTATAGATATCCTGCTTTGCATCATACTAAAAACACACCTGGTGATTTTTACACGAAGAGATAAGATTTACTAGTGTAAAAACGAGCAGTAATCATCATTAGAAAGTGAGGCTACTTAGTATGAAAGCAACAGGAATTGTCCGTCGTATTGATGATTTAGGAAGAGTAGTAATTCCAAAAGAAATCAGAAGGACGCTACGAATTAGAGAAGGAGATCCACTAGAAATTTTTGTGGATAGAGAAGGAGAAGTAATTCTTAAAAAATATTCTCCAATTAATGAGTTAGGGCATTTTGCGAAAGAATATGCAGAAGCTTTGTTTGATTCGCTTCAGTCACCCGTAATTATTTCAGATCGTGATGAAGTCATTGCAGTTGCGGGGGAGTCAAAGAAAGATTATTTAAACAAAAGCATTGGTGCTCAGTTAGCGAAGATCATTGAAAATCGTACGCAAGTATTTGAAAAAGAAGCGAAGCAGCTAGAAGTAACAGATGGTAATGAGCAAGAGTTGAATTCTTATTGTGTTAGTCCAATTATTGCCAACGGTGACGCAATTGGCTGTGTAATGGTGTTTTCCAAAGAAGGGGATGCATTTAGTAAGGTTGAGCAAAAAGCTGTAGAAACAGCTGCAAGCTTCTTAGCTAAGCAAATGGAATAATACTTCATAAAGGATTTGGAGCGTATTCTATATTTTGTAATAGCTTGTTAAAATAGCTGGATCCTATATCTAGTAGGGAAACGTATTTCTTGATTGAAAAAGCAAGCCATCTAGCCAAAGTATATTCTTTGGTAGATGGCTTTTTTTATAAGTTAAGAAAGTATAAAATCAGCGCAATGACTGCGTTAAGCGAAGTAGTTATTTTGAAATGTTTGATGTATATTGGCAATGCTCCGACTAATTACTTCGCTTTCCGTGGGCACGACCTCAACTAACTTTGCAAAGAAGAACACGTTGCAAAGTGGATTTTCGGCTCGCGCAATTCCCGCAGGAGTCTACGTAATTAGTCTCCGCTATGAGAAGGTGCAACAATTCTTGTCATAAGTAATAGG